>JAXHSZ010000434.1:0-39893 GCA_034190725.1 Thermodesulfobacteriota bacterium | reverse complement strand
GTTCGCGCAGATGGTATTGTACGCATACCTCAGGAAACAGGAGGCTTGTCCGAGGGAGAAAAAATAGAGGCAGAACTTCTTGCATCCCGGGAAATGATCGATGGAAGGCTTCTCGCCATCGGTTCTCACGATCTTACCATTGACCTGATAGGCAGCTTGCTGAAAGAGAAGACAGGTGGAAAAGTGCAGATCTCATCAACCAACGTGGGCAGCCTGGGAGGTCTTATCGCATTGAAAAAAGAGACGGCTCATTTTGCCGGTTCCCATTTGCTTGATATTGAGACAGGGGAATACAATCATTCATACATCAGCCGCTATCTGCCTTCAGTCCCTGTAAAGCTGGTGACTCTCGTACACCGCTGGCAAGGTTTTATGGTGACAAGTGGCAACCCGAAGGGCATCCGAAGCATTTACGATCTGAACCGAAAAGACATGGTCTTTGTCAATCGTCAGTCCGGTTCTGGCACACGGATTCTTTTGGACTATGAGCTTGGAATGGCGGGAATTGAAGGAGAGATAATTAATGGATACCAAAATGAAGAGTACACACACATGAACTTGGCCATGGCAATTGCTTCAGGTTCAGCAGATGTTGGTCTCGGTATCCATGCTGCTGCAAATGCTCTTTCTCTGGATTTTATTCCCATTACAAAAGAGCGATACGATCTTGTTATTCCGGCCAAGTATTTTTTGGACAAGAAAATACAGTTGATGTTGGAAGTCATTCGCTCAGATAAATTTAAACAGCTCGTTGTGAAAATGGGCGGTTATGAAGTGGATGAAACAGGGTCGATTGCATAAAGTGCCATATCAACTTTCACTTCTTTATTTATCTTTTTGGAATCGGAAATAAATAAGTCATTGGAATTCGCGCCCAGATTTAGGTCAACTTTAGACGATCTGATTGAGCAAAGCCGCAGGCGTAAGAGTATTACGTCGAGGACTTTGCGATTGATAATCGTCGAAAGGTGGCCTGAAGGTGGGATACGAAAACCATGAGTTACTTATTTCCGATTCCTTAGCGGCCATTCTGTATGGGGCCTGGTGTACCTAATGTGTTTTAAATTGAGTCGCCATTGAGCGGGATTCGCTTGCGGATGTATTCTGATACCACGTCCTTTGCAAACTCGAGAATCTGTTGCGGCGAGTCGTCAGGATCACACATGTCCGGTGTTTCTACAATGTCTGTCACCATCTCCTCCCACCATGGGACTCGGAGTATCCTCTTTCCCCCCTCAGCATCCAGACCTGCCTCGATCATATCTTTTTCAGTCGGAGCATCAAAGGTGATGACGACCGGGCTTTCAGCCCCCTGGGAACTGAGGTGTACCCTCTCTGCCAGATAAACCATGATAGCTCTGAGTTCTTCATGAGTCACATCATACCTCGAAATGATTTTTTATATGGGTCATTTGTCGAAAAGTTACTTTTTTATTGACTTTTTGGGATTCTCAATTATCATCGATTCTATCATGAAAGTCCTGAGTTTTCAATATATCGGTCGTTTCTGAACCATGCAGAATCAGGGAGGGATGAATGGCAGAACAGGCATTATCAGATGTAAAGGTATTGGACCTCTCCTGGCATATCGCAGGCCCCTATTGTACGAAACTCTTGGCCGGGTTGGGGGCCGAGGTAGTCAAGATAGAGAGGCCGGGCCAAGGGGACCCGGCAAGGAGTATAGGACCCTTCTTCAATGATGAGCCCCACCCGGAGAAGAGTGGCCTATTCCATCATTTGAATACCGGGAAAAAGAGTATCACTCTTAACCTGAAGAGTTCGACCGGGAAAAACATATTCCTTCAATTGGTCCAAGAGGCGGATATCCTGGTGGAGAATTTCAGCCCCGGAGTAATGGCAGGATTCGGGCTTACATATGAAGTCCTGGAGGAGTTGAATCCAAAGCTGGTCATGACATCGATCTCCAACTTTGGCAGCAGTGGTCCGTACCGGGATTACAAAATGACCGAGATTGTGGCACAGGCTTTAGGGGGATTGATGTATATTACAGGTGATTTGGACAGGGTCCCCTTGAAACCGGTTGGCTCCCAGGCACAATACCAGGCAGGGTTGAACTCCTTTGTTGGCACCATGGCTGCATTTTACGGAGCAAATGGAACCGGTATTGGCCAGTACGTGGAAAGCTCCATAATGGAAACGATGAACTCGATCTTAGAGTACTCTCTCCTTGAATACCTCTATCAAGGGAGAATCGAGGTCAGGAAGGGAAATAAGGGAGCTGCTCACCCATGGGGGATGTATTTTTGCAAAGACGGATACATTGGGATAGCTGTGGTTGGGAAGTTGTGGGATCGTCTTGTGGAATGGATCGATACACCTGAGATACGGTCTGAGAGCATCGATAGTATTGTCAAGCGTGTCTTCAACCGAGATGAAGTCGATGCTGCCCTGTATCCATTCTTCATGGATCATACAAGAGAGGAAATTTATCATCAAGGGCAGGAGAGAAAGATCCCCATATCACTCGTTCGTTCCCCTGAAGACCTGGTAAATGCCCCTCAATACAGGGCCAGAGGATTCTGGGTGGATATTGATCATCCGGAGACAGGCACTCTCACTTATCCGGGTGCACCGGCCATCATGAGCGAGACACCATGGCAGACAATACGACCACCCCTCTTGGGAGAACACAATGAAGAGATCTACTGTAACAGACTGGGATACACCAAAGAGGACTTGGTGAAGTTGAAGGAGATGAGTATTATTTAGTGTCCATCCAGAAATGAGATATTTTTTGCAAGGTCAAGGAAGACGAAGATTTTAACCGCAGGAATACATTGGGTATTTTGAGGATTAAAATCTGAGTCTGACGCAGAGATTGCGGAAAATAGCCATATATGCATATATGGATGGGCACTATTTAAAAGGAGGTATTCGAGTGTCTCAATTGCCACTGGAAGGTATACGAGTGTTGGACCACGGCGTAATCTGGGCTGGTCCCTGGGTAGGCAAACTGCTTGCCGATTTTGGAGCTGAGGTGATCAAGGTAGAATCAATACAGAATTACGATGCCTCCAGAGGACCCATCGCCGGAATAAGCGGTCTGGGTATCTATCCAGACATGGACCCTGGTGAGAGGCCATATAATCGCCGGGGGCCCTTTCAATATTGGAATCAAAACAAGTGTGGAATCACCATCGACCTGAGCAGACCGCGCGGACTTCAGATCTACCATCGCCTTGTGCAAATAAGCGATGTAGTGACTGTGAATTTCCCTACCGATGTGATAGAGAAGCTCAAACTCGACTATGACTCTCTGAAAGAGGTAAAGCCGGACATTATCGTTCTCTCCATGCCTGCTTATGGAGCCATCGGCCCGGAGAAGAACTATCGAGCATTCGGTATGTCCCAGGAACAGATGAGCGGTATTGCAATGATCCTTGGCTACAGTGCCGAATCAGGACCCATGAAATCGGGTATGGACTACGGCGATCCCACAGCCGCTGCAAGCGCCGCAGGCATGATCATAGCCGCTTTGCACTACCGCAAAAAAACAGGAAAGGGTCAATGGATAGATGTCTCTCAGAGTGAGGCCACAACCATGCTTATCGGTGAAGCAATGATGGACTTCACCATGAACCGGAGGACATGGGAGCGTATGGGCAATCGTCACCCGTCCATGGCTCCTCATGGCTGTTATCGCTGCCGTGGTGGAGATGAGCCGCCTGATGACAGATGGGTTGCCATTGCTGTTTCATCGGACAAAGAATGGAGGGCTTTTGCCAAAGCCATCGGCAGTCCGAAGTGGACAGCGGATGAAAAGTTCTCTACTCTTCTCGGCAGGCTCGAAAATCAGGACGAGTTGGATAGACTCATAGAGGAATGGACCATTCAACATGAAGATCATGAGGTCATGACCCTGCTTCAGAAAGCAGGTGTTCCGGCAGGGGCGGTGTTGAACGGCAAGGCCATTGTGGAGAATCCCCACTTAGAGAAGCGTGATTTCTTTCAGACAGGCAGTCACCCCCAGGTGGGAACCATGCGCCATCCTGGTCCCATTGTGAAGATGACAAAGACGCCGATCACCATAAAGAGGCTGGCACCTGCTCTCGGGGAGCATAATGAATATGTACTCGGTAAGCTTTTAGGGATGTCTGGAAAAGAGATAGAGGAACTTGAGAGGGAACGAATAATAGGTGACACACCACTACCGGGGGCGGATAAGATGTCTTAAGGTCTGGATAAAAAAAGTTGTTTTCTTCCTTTGAGAGATCATACTTACAAAGGTAACGGGAATAGTGTATTGAAAGGGCAATTGAGAAGGTACCCTTGCCCTTTCACAAACCAAACTATCAATATCAACTGATCAACTAACCCAATTTTTCGGCGGTGAGTTTAAATAACACATTCCCAACGCCACCACGCTCTAAACCAGGATCAAAACATGAAACAGTCCGGGTCCATAAGCCATTAGGATCAAGCCCCTCGCTGAGCCTGTCAAAAATCATATGAATAGGCTCCATTAAGGGAGCTAATGCGCCGATGCAGGCCGGAGCCGTAGATTCATCTTTATTGAGGACATTGGCGTTAAAGACGAATTTATCACCCACTTTTATTTGTGCAGCGCATCGTACAGACGCAATGACTTCAGCGGTTATCTTGTAGTTAAATAGCTCTGGTGCACCCGCCAATAATTTTGCTCTGTCAGGCCCGATTTTATCTATCTCCTCATCAGTCATACCAAGCATTCCTTTTAACATCTCGCGAACTTCTTTTCCAATGGCCATTTTTCCCCTCCTCTTTTTCAATTTGTTATGTATAACCACATTCAATAATCCGCAGTAACACCTTCCTTGAACTCACCACCTCCCTTCCTGCAAACGTGTCATCAATAATCTTAAGGATCTGCGCAAAAATAACTTAACATTTTGCGTAGCGAACTGAGAACGAGCAAAAAACTCAATCCAAGTGAGGAAAGAGGTCTTTCAAACAGGCTCTTTACGGGTTTATTCGAAAGTATCTCTGTAGTTAATAACAAAATCCCTGAAATAGATACCACTATTCCTGCGGTTTTGCTCAATCGGAGCATGCAAGTTTCACTTAAATTGAGCAGTTCAGTTTTCCCCATTCAATGTTCATGGTTGTAAAGACATAATAGCAATAGTTCTTGGAGCTCTGATTATGACCACGGCTTCGATAATCACCCAACGGATGCGATGACAAGAGCTACAGGATTATTAACAATTCCTTGCAATTCGGGGGGTGGTATGATTCAATCGTGAACCTTGAACCGCTTAATCTATGTAGGATATTGACCTTGGATTGTCAAGTACAAAAAAGAGAAGTCGGGGAATTTTTTCCACACCGGTGGCTTTCTGAAAAATTTGCAAAAGCTCTTGACAATAAAGCAATTGTATGGTACTTTTCAGCCGTTATGAATGAAGGTTCACTCACCTGTGCTGTCAAACCAACCATCGATTATCAACCTGACTATCGATTGAGTGACGAATCGATCAGGAAGGATACGTATTATTTACACTATCCGTTTGTATTTTCTATCTATCCAGAGTATTTATAACAGGAGGAAGAGTCTGTCTTGAGTTTTGTGATTGCAGTTGCAGGAAAAGGAGGCATAGGCAAAACAACCATATCCGGACTTATCATACGGAATCTCAAGAGAAGAGAGAAAGGCCCCATATTGGCAGTTGATGCAGATTCCAATGTGAATCTTGCCGAAACCATTGGGTTTCATCAGGGAAAGACACTTGGGGCGGTAAGAGAAGATTTTTCATCAGATTTGTCAAAATTACCGCCGGGAATGGATAAAGAAGCTTTTCTTGAATTAAAGCTCAATGAATCTTTGGTGGAAGGAGAAGGTATAGATGTCCTGGCGATGGGGAGAGGTGAGGGGCCTGGGTGCTATTGCCCTGTGAACAATATGCTCAGGAGGTTTTTAGACATTTTTATCAAAAACTACCATTTTGTGGTTCTCGATAATGAAGCCGGGATGGAACACTTGAGCAGACGGATACTTCAGTCGATTGATGCTTTGTTGATTGTCTCAGACCCTACACCAAAGGGGATTATGACTGCAGCCAGAATAAGGGATCTTGCCAAAGAACTTGAACTATCAATAAAAAAAGAATACTTTATTCTTAATAGAATCCAAGGGGAATTAAATCCTGTACTAAAAACTGAGATGAAAAAAAACGGATTCAACTCCTTTTTCACTATCCCTATGGATACGTTAATCTCTGAGTATGATCTCTCGTTGAGACCCCTGACAGATTTACCTGATGAGTCGAGTGCGGTACAGGCAGTTGCTCAGATATTGGATGACATAATCAACTAGTGTCCATCCAGAAATGAAATATTTTCTGCAAGATCAAAGAAATCGAAGATTTTGACCGCATGAATACTCCGAGTATTTTAAGGACCAAAATCTGAGTTTGACTCAGGGATGAGGAAATAGCCATTTATGGATAGTCACTCCCTGAGCGGAGTTTGAACTTCATTCCATATTGCCAACCATTTAAAAAGTCGGACTGCCAAGCCTTACGTTCAGCAAAGATAAGGATGGTTTTTAAAACCGGGACACTTGAAAATGTGTAAGATCTTTTCAGTGACTATCCATGAGATTTTTTTTGAAACATTTAACTAGTTTTGCCCATTCAACAAGAAAAAAAGGGGAAGGGGTAAAATAATTTTTGGGAGGGGAAAATGTCAGCGAAGATTATCAGCGGAACCGAAGTAGCCAAACAGATCAGAGAAGAATTGAAGAAGGAAGTTGAAGAGTTAAAGGAGAAACATAATGTGGTGCCCGGATTGGTCACCATACTCGTTGGGGAGAACCCTGCATCCATAAGCTATGTGACAGGGAAACAGAAGACGGCAAAGGAGTTGGGATTTCATTCCATACAGGACAACCAACCGGATGATATTTCGGAAGAAAAGTTATTGGGTTTGATCGACACATACAACAAGGACCCTCAGATCCATGGCATACTTGTGCAATTGCCCCTGCCAAAGCATATAGATGATACAAAAGTACTCTATGCCATAGATCCCAAGAAGGATGTGGATGGCTTTCACCCCGTTAACCTGGGGAAATTGATGATTGGTGAAGCGGATTATCTTCCTTGCACCCCGGCCGGGGTCCAGCAATTGTTAATAAGGAGCAATACGGAAACGAATGGGGCTGATGTTGTTGTTGTGGGACGAAGCAACATCGTCGGGAAACCCGTGGCAAATATCCTTTTACAAAAACAGGAAGGGGCAAACGCAACCGTGACCGTATGTCATACGAGAACGAAGGACATGGCCTCTTATACGAAAAGGGCTGATATTCTTATCGTTGCCGCGGGAAAACCAAAGGCAGTGACAGCGGACATGGTGAAGGAAGGAGCCGTAGTCATCGATGTCGGCGTGAACCGTATCGGAAAGACAGAATCAGGGAAGGCAAAACTTTGTGGAGATGTGGACTTTGAAGCCGTAAAGGAGAAAGCCTCAGCCATAACGCCTGTTCCCGGGGGAGTGGGGCCGATGACGATAACCATGCTGATGATGAATACGGTGAAATCCGCCAAAGTTCATGCCGGGCTGATCTAATCTGGATATGTTTATATTAACCTGTAGAGGGAGGTAGAGAATTAAATGGCCTTTGAAATTACAAAAACACATTACACAGGAATGATAAAAGAGGTGACCCTGGGTGAAGGGGGAAAGACTCTCACTGTAGGTGGAGAGTCATCCTATCCTTTTTACCTGTTTGAGGGTGAAATGCCTAATACACCGAAGGTTGCCATGGAAATATGGGACATGGCACCTGAAGAATGGCCTGAGGCTGTTATTACGCCATTTAAGGATGTATTGAACGATTCCGGGGCCTGGGCAAAGAAGTGTGTAGAAGAATACGGTGCTGACATGATTGTGGTACAATTGAAAAGCACTGATCCCAACGGTCCGAACAAGGGTCCGGAGGAGGCAGCCGCCACGGTGAAAAAAGTGCGCGATGCTGTGGACGTCCCGGTTGCAGTGTGGGGATGCGGGGATAAAGATAAAGACGTTGAAGTCCTGAAGAAGATAGCGGAAGATAACCAGGGAAAGAACCTTGTTTTAGGCCCGGTTGAAGAAGCTACTCACAAACAAATCGGTGCCAGTGCTTTGGGATTCAAACAATCGGTGATCGCGTCAACCCCCATAGACATCAATCTTGCCAAACAACTCAATGTACTTCTCGATAATCTTGGAGTGAGTTCTGATAAGATCCTGATCGATCCCACCACGGGAGGATTGGGATATGGCCTGGAATATTCCTATTCAGTAATGGAAAGAATCAGGATGGCCGCATTGACTCAGGAAGATGAAAAACTTCAGAGTCCAATAATCAACAGTCTCGGTGAGGAGATATGGAAGTGTAAAGAGGCCAAGCAGAGTTTGGAGGAAGCTCCCACTCTGGGCGACCCTGAGAACAGAGGGATCATGCTGGAATGTGTCGGAGCCGTTACCTATCTTCTGGCCGGTTCGGATATCCTTGTCTTAAGGCATCCAGAGAGTGTCAAGTTGGTGAAGGAGTTTATTTGTTTGATGATTACCGGCGATCTTGCCATCAGCCCCGAGCAACTCGCGGCTAAATTGCAGGGGATTAACGCTAAGCCGGAAGGCGATTTTCCGAAGATCGAGAAAATAGAGGTAAAGGAAGAGCCCAAAGAGGAAAAGAAGAAAGCAGCGCCGAAAGCCCCTCCCAAGGCAGCGCCAAAACCTGAGGTAAAGGAAGAGAAGAAGGTTGCAGAAAAGCCTCAAGCGGTTGAAGATGCTAAAGCCAAGGCGGATGCAGAAGCAAAGGTAAAAGTGGATTCAGAGGCCAAGGTAAAAGCCGATGCAGAAGCAAAAGCTAAAGCCGAGGAGGAAGCAAAGAAGAAAGCAGAAGAGGATGCCAAGGCAAAGGCGGAAACAGAGGCAAAGGCGAAAGCAGATGCGGAAGCAAAGGCCAAAGCCGAGGAGGAAGCAAAAAAGAAAGCCGAGGCTGAGGCAAAAGAGAAAGCCAAAGCAAAAGCCGAAGCAGACCTTGATGAAATGAGGTTGAAAAGACAAAAAGAGCGTGAAGCACTTGAAGCAAAACGTCAAAAGGAAGCAAAGACTGGTGAAGCTATACCGGCTACTCCTGCCGACGTTCAACTATCAAACACGGAAAAGATTATCGCCTTTTTGGATAGAATTCACAAGAGGTCATAAAATATTTTGTGAGAAAATAAGTTTAGTATAATCAATCTAAATATGCGGAGGAAATTCATATGGCAACAGAAGAAGCAAAGGAAAAGACTGTGAAGAAACCGAAGAAAACGGCAGTCCCCTCTGAATGCAGTGTCGATTCCGCCACTGTAAAGATGCTTGAGAAAGCCCAGGCAGAGGGAATAGAGACGGTTTTTGATAGGGCCGTCACAATGGCTCCATGCGCAATCGGGATACAGGGCACATGTTGTAAGAACTGCGCTATGGGACCATGTCGACTTCCCTTGCCAAAGAGTGGTATTGAAGGAGAAGACGACAGAAAGGGCCTCTGCGGAGCAACTCCGGACACTATCGCTGCCCGTAATTTTGCGCGTATGGTGGCAGCTGGGGCTTCCGCTCATTCCGATCATGGACGGGGTGTTGCAGAGGTCTTTTTGGCAGTAGCACGCAAAGAGACAGACGATTACAAGATAAAGGATCCACAGAAATTACTAGAGATCGCACCGGACTTTGGAGTTGCCACAACGGTTACTGTAGATGATGAAGAGAAGGATCGTGACATTTATGAGATAGCACTGGAAGTGGCGGAGAAGGCCCTGGCGGAATGGGGCAGACAAGAAGGTGAGATCTACTATGCCAAAAGAGCCCCAGAGCCCCGTTATGAACTGTGGAAAAAGCAGGGCGTGGTGCCTCGGGGGATAGACCGAGAAGTGGTAGAGATAATGCACCGTACACACATGGGAGTGGACCAAGATTACGAAAATATAGTAAAACAGTGCAGTCGCGCCGCATTGGCCGATGGCTGGGGTGGGTCTATGCTGGCAACAGACCTCCAGGATGTTCTCTTTGGTACGCCGTATCCCATTCATGCGCAGATTAACCTGGGAGTAATGGATGAAGATCAGGTGAACGTCGTTATTCACGGACACGAACCACTCTTGTCAGAGATGATTGTAGCCGCATCCCAAGATCCCGAGATGCTGGAATATGCAAAGAGCAAAGGCGCAAAAGGGATTAATCTGTCAGGTATATGCTGTACAGGAAATGAAATACTGGTCAGGCACGGAGTCCCTATAGCAGGAGATTTCTTACAACAAGAGTTGGCTATAGTGACTGGTGTTGTTGATGCAATGGTAGTTGATGTTCAGTGCATCATGGAAAATCTGGCAAATGTGGCCAAGTGTTTTCACACCAAGTTGATAACGACGAATCCCCGCACTCGCATAAGATCAGGGGATACGGTTCACATAGAGTTCGATGAGCATCACGCTATGGAAGATGCGAAAAAAATACTCAGGATGGCTATAGACAATTTTAAAAACCGGAGTGCGGAACCGATGATTCCCAAAGAAAAAGAGGTCCAGGTTGTGGGATTTTCTTATGAAGCAATCAATTATCATCTGGGTGGCTCATTCAGGGGGTCTTATACTCCGTTGAACGACAATATCATAAACGGCAGGATCAGGGGTGTCGCAGGAGTCGTGGGGTGTAACAATGCCCGCACAATGCATAACAATGGACATCTCACTGTTGTCAAGGAGCTTTTGAAGAACGATGTGATCGTTCTCACCACAGGGTGTAATGCCATGGCCTGCGGCAAAGCAGGATTATTGACACCGGAGGCAGCCGCAGTGTATTGTGGACCAGGGCTTGCAGAGGTGTGCGAGACAGTAGGAATCCCGCCAGTACTTCATATGGGATCTTGCGTGGACAACAGCAGGATACTGATGGCGGCCACAGAGGTTGTAAAGGCAGGTGGATTGGGTAAGGATATCAGTGACCTTCCGGCTGCGGGTTCAGCCCCGGAATGGATGAGTGAGAAGGCAATCAGTATCGGGCATTATTTCGTGGCTTCCGGAGTGTATACTGTGTTTGGTGTGACCATGCCTGTATCCGGTGCCCCTGTATTTCAGGATCATCTGTACAATAAATTGGAAGGGATCTACGGCGGCAAGTGGGATTTCGAAGCCGATCCCATCAAACATGCACATAAGATGATTGCCCACATCGATAAGAAGAGAAAAGAGCTGGGCATTGACAAAGCCAGAGAACGAGTGCTCATGGATATGGCCGACAGACAAAAACTGGAAGCTGTCTAGATCAGAGCCAGACGATCTTAACATCTCTTAGGAAGGAGAAAAAACATGTCAAAACTAGTTGCATTTGCTGCGATTCAGGGCGGATACAATATCGTCCAGAAGGCAGAAGGAAAATATAAAAAGGCCATGGAGAAGTACGGGCCTGAACAGAAGTTGGAATTTCCCAATACCGCATATTATCTCCCGATTATCTATTCAATACTGGGCATTCCCGTAAAGACCCTGGGCGATGCCGCCGAGGTCATGAAGGTGTGCCGAAGTCTTCTTCCCCCTCACGTCAAAAGGGTGAACCATCTTCCTTATCTCGGCCCTATGCTCGATGCCGGTATGGCGGCCATACTGGCCGAAGAGATCGTGGAGGCGATCCGTTACGTGGAAGACCCGGATTTCTACCAACCTGAAATCGAGGATCCGGATGTGGATAATGGCAAGATTTGGTTGGGAGCCGCAGACGATGCCATTATGAGAAAGAGAGGTGTGGAATTCGTGGACGGAACCGCTCCCGGATTTGCAGCCATTGTGGGCGCCGCCCCTGATCCTGAGACAGCCAAACTGATCGCTGAAGAGTATCAAAAGAAGAGCATCTACGTCTTCATGGCCGCAAATCAGGCGGGAACCACCTTCGCAGAACAGCTTGTGGAGGCAGGAGTGCAGATCGGCTGGAATACACGACTGGTTCCCTTTGGCCCCGATATATCGGCGGCCGTCTTTGCACTCGGTTTCGCCAATCGGGCTGCCATGTCATTCGGCGGAATGAAACCGGGAGATGCAAGAAAGATACTCATGTACAACAAAGAGCGTATCTTTGCCTTTGTAAACGCCCTTGGGGAAGTCAATGCGGAATGGGCAGTCAATGCTGCCGGGTGTGTAAACTGGGGTTTTCCCACGATCGCAGATACAGACATCCCGGAAGTACTCCCCACGGGTATCTGTACATATGAGCATGTGGTGGCAAACGTTACTCACGAGGAGATGACAAGCAAGTCAATAGAAATTCGCGGCCTTAAGGTCACGGTTTCTGAAATCGATATACCCCTTGCCTACGGCCCTGCCTTTGAGGGAGAGCGTGTGAGGAAAGATGATCTCTATCTGGAGATGGGCGGTGGAAAGACCCAGGCGGTTGAGCTTTGCAAGATGGCGGATATGAAGGAGATTGAAGACGGTCAAATTGAAGTCATAGGGCCGGAGATTAAAGATACTAAAAAAGGTGACAAGCTTCCACTGGGCATCTTTGTTCAGGTGGCAGGGCGTCAAATGCAGGAAGACTTCGAGCCCATTCTCGAAAGACAGATTCATCATCTTATCAATTATGCCCAGGGTATCATGCATATCGGACAGCGCGATATTGCATGGATACGGGTTGGTGATCAAGCTGTGAATAAAGGCTTCGCCCTCAAGGATATAGGGACGATTCTCCATGCCAAGTTGCATCAGGATTTCGGCAATATCCTCGATAAGGTTCAAGTCACCCTCTATACCAAGAAGGATGATGTGGACAAGTTGACAGCCACTGCAAGGGATAATTACAAGAAGAGAGACGCCAGGGTGGAGGCCATGACGGATGAGAGCGTGGAAACCTACTACTCCTGTACTTTGTGTCAATCATTTGCTCCTAACCATGTCTGTATGGTGAGCCCCGAGAGGACCGGCCTTTGTGGTGCTTATAATTGGATGGATTGTAAGGCCTCATATGAAATCAATCCCACTGGTCCCAACCAGCCTGTGGAAAAGGGAGAATGTGTTGATCCGAAACTGGGTCAATGGAAGGGAGTGAACGACTTTGTGTACAAAGCTTCACGACAAAATGTGACTCATTACAATTTCTACAGTCTCGTTCACGATCCCATGACCACCTGCGGATGCTGTGAGTGCATTGCTGCTGTTCTCTCCGGGTGTAACGGAGTGATGACAGTGGGCCGTGATTATACGGGAGAGACCCCTTCAGGAATGAAGTTCACAACACTGGCCGGAGTGATGGGGGGCGGAGCATCCTCCCCGGGATTTGTCGGACACAGTAAATACAATATCTGCCAGAGAAAATTCATCTCAGGAGATGGTGGGCTCCTCCGATTGGTATGGATGCCGAAAGGGTTGAAGGAAGAGCTCAGAGAAGGTCTGTTAAAGAGAGGTGAAGAGTTGGGTTGCTCCGATCTCATAGACAGGATCGCCGATGAAACTGTCGGAATCACCGAGGATGAGATTCTGCCCTTCTTAAAAGAGAAAGATCATCCGGCCCTGAAGATGGATCCCATCATTGGTTAATTTCAAGTGAATAGGCGGTCTTCCTTCAAAGAAGGCCGCTTTCTGTGTACAAAAGCTGAGGAGGAAAGATCATTATGGCACTTACAGGTATAGAAATATTTAAGATGCTCCCCAAAACCAATTGTAAGGAGTGTGGGGTTGCTACCTGCCTTGCTTTTGCCATGAATCTGGCGGCAGGAAAGGCAGAGCTTTCTGCCTGTCCGTATGTTTCAGAGGAGGCAAAAGAAAAACTGGCGGAAGCTTCGGCCCCTCCCATTCGGCAACTCACTGTCGGATATGGAGATCGACCCGTAAAAGTAGGGGGAGAGACGGTTCTTTATCGTCATGAGAAGACATTTTTCAGTCCTACCGGACTAGCAGCTCTCCTGACCACGGATATGGATGAAGATACCGTTGATATGAAACTGAGAAAGTGGGATACATATCAATACGAGAGAGTGGGTCTCAATCTGAGACCGGAACTTGTGGCTATCAAAGATACCAATGGCGATGCCGGAAAATTCGAAGCCATAGTAAAGCAAGTGGCGGACACAAGTAACTTCAGTTCTATTCTTATGAGTGAAGATCCGGGTGTCATGGCGTCAGGTCTTAAGGCAAAGGATGGCACACATCCCCTTATATATGCTGCAACAAACGATAACTTCGATAAAATGGCGGCATTGGCCGAAGAAAGCGGATGCTCTTTAGCGATCAAAGGGACGGACATGGATAATCTGACCGAGTTGTCCGACAAGGCCACCGCAATGGGGCTAAAAGATCTTGTACTCGATTCAGGAGCACGATCTGCAAAGCAAGCGTATGAGGATCAGATAACGATCAGGAGGGCCGCGCTTCTGGCCAAGAACAAGTCTTTGGGATTCCCCACAATCTGCCTCCCCTTTGAAATGGCAGAGACACTGGACCAGGAAACCATGATCTCTTCGATGCTGATTGCGAAATATGCAGGCATATTGGTCATGTCGGATTTTGAAGGATCAAGCCTCTTCCCGCTCCTTTTGGAACGATTGAATATTTACACCGATCCCCAACGTCCCATGGTGGTCACCGAGGGAATATACGAAATCAACAATCCCGATGAAAATTCCCCCATCTGTATCACCTCGAATTTTGCTTTGACCTACTTCATCGTATCCGGAGAGATCGAAGGCAGCAAAGTGCCTACCTGGCTTTTGATCATCGACACGGAAGGACTTTCTGTTTTGACGGCATGGGCGGCAGGAAAGTTTGTCGGCGACGCATTGGGAATATTTGTCAAGAAGTGCGGGATCATGGATAAAGCGAAGACAAGAAAGATCATCATTCCCGGATATGCGGCAGCAATAAGCGGCGACCTGGAAGAAGAGTTAGGCACGGATTGGGAAGTGGCCATCGGACCAAGGGAAGCCGCTCATATTCCAGCTTTTTTAAGGCAAGTAGCAGCATAGAACTTCACGTAAACGTATCATGGTTATCTTTTTGTTCTTTATAGTTAATTTCTTGAGAGTCTAAAGTTCTCTCGTCATGCCGGACTTGATCCGGGATCCAGAAGTCATATGATACTGATAATATTACGGATTGCTGCTTTCGCAGGAATGACGGGACATAACTTCTTATTGTTAATAATTTCAACAATTGAGAAAAACTTTGGACTGTCCAGTTAATTTGAAAACCGGATAAAAAGGAAGGGGAAAATATGTTACGAATAGGAGAAAATTTAAACGTCATGGTGAAAACCATCGGCGCAGCAATGAAAGAGAAGGACCCGGGTCCCATCAGAAAGCTGGCCGAGGAAGAAGCGGAAAAGGGTGTGGACTGGATCGATATCAATCTTGGTCCGGCAAGAAAGGGTGGCCCCGAATTGATGGAATGGATCGTCAAGACAGTTCAGGAGGTGGTGCCGGATATCCCCCTGGCCCTGGACACCTCAAACATAGAGGCCATAGAGGCAGGGTTAAAGGTGCACAAGGGGAGAGCCATGATCAACTCGATCATGGCAAGGCCTGAAAGAATGGAGGCCATGATCCCATTAGCAGCTCAGTACAACGCCCAGGCAATCGCTTTACTCTGGGGACCCTCTGGTATGCCCAGGGATGAAAACGAGAGATCGGAATTGACCGTGACTCTGGTTTCCGCAATGCTTGAAGCGGGAATGGCGCCGGAGGATATCTTCCTGGATCCCATCATGACACCGGTCAACGTTCAGCAGGACCAGGTGAAGAGCATGACCACGTTTATGATGATGTTTCCTGATTTGTGTGACGCCCTGGCACCTGGGATGAAATCCACCTGCGGGTTATCAAATGTCTCAAACGGGGCCCCCGAACATTTGAGACCTATACTCAATCAAACGTATATAGTTATCATAGAAAAGTACGGCATGTACTCGGCCATAGTCGACGCCTTTGATGATGATATGACTGCTTTTTGTAAAGGTGAAAGGCCTGAGATCAAGAAGCTGATCGAAGATATTTGCGACGGCAATGAACCCGATCCCGGCTCCATGACAAAAGAGGAGCTGGACTATATGAAGACAGCTAAGGTTCTTTTGGGACATTCACTGTATTCCGATTCCTGGCTTGAGTTATAGTCGGTTCTTTGTGTGATATATGGGTCCTTTTTGACGAGTCACTCACATAACAAAGCTGGATGTGGCTTCATCGTAACCGTCGAAAAGGACTTATATTATCAGGAAGAATATTATAATATGACAGGAGAGAGCAAACTTGACATTTGCCGATATCTGTCTTATCTTATGTCAGTTTAGCTTTTTTAAAAAGAGTCAAATTTAAATTCGTGTAAAACTCGTATTCTCTTAACGCTTACTCAAATGCTCAGACAATACATTTATTAAAATTCGACTGCCGTTGAAGCTTGCTGACAGCTTGCTATTTTATAACAATTAATTATAAAAGAACTGCTTCACTTTTCATAAATTTTTTTGATCAGGGATAGCAATCCTTCAAAGAAGGAAACATACCGTTGTGGCCAAAGGCCTCAGGAGGTGGATAGTGGAGAAAATCAGACTAAAAAAAGACAGAGGAGACCTTCAATTCAAGGAGTTGGTCTCACCTCTCAGCAAATTGGATTTATGTCTTACATGCGGAACCTGTGCTGGTGGTTGTCCGGTATCAGACTGGGAAGGCATGGATCCGAGGAAGTTGATTCGTATGATTGAATTAGGTTTGGAGCAAGATGTGATCGATTCAAATTGGCCGTGGCAGTGTACCAATTGCCAACGCTGTACATGGTCATGTCCTATGGGCATCAATTTGGGTCAGATAATTACACAAGCCCGAGCTGCTCGTCCGAGGGAGGAATGTCCCGGAGAGATTCAAAAGACAGCGGACAATCATCTTGAAATGGGCAATAACATGAGACTGACCATAGAGGATGGGATTGAGACATTTGAGTGGATGGCAGAAGAACTTGAGGACGATGAGATTCCTGGATTTGAAGTACCCATTGATAAAGAAGGGGCAGAATATTTCTGTACAATAAACTCAAAACTGCCTCAGTATTATCCAGGTGATCTCCAGCCTATCTACAAGATTTTTCATGCAGCAGGTGTGGATTGGACCATATCTTCCCAATGGTGGGAAGGCACCAACTACGCCATGTTTACCGGTGATTTTGATACTTGGGAAACTACTCTGAGAAAACAGGTTGACCGGGTTCACGAGTTGGGTTGCAAAACCATGGCGTATACGGAGTGAGGCCACGGTCTTTGGGCAACCCAGGTGGGTTTCAAAAAATTCAATATTGAGCATAAGTTTGATGTGAAGAGTGTTGTTACTTTGTACGCGGAATGGATCAGAGAAGGACGTTTCAAATTGGATCCGTCGAGAAATGATGACAAAGTGGTCACATTGCATGATCCGTGCAATGCTGTGCGTAAAGCCAAGATAGATGACTTTCCTTCCATAGCTGACGATGCCAGATTTGTTTTGAGTCATGTGGTGAACAACTTCGTGGAGTCGACACCGAACCGGGAGAATAACTTCTGCTGCAGTGGAGGCGGTGGTGCTCTCATAAGCGGATTTGCAAGAGCCAGAAGCTATTATGGAAAAGTGAAGGTGGATCAGATCAAAAGGTCAAAAGCGAATTTTGTCTGTACCCCATGTGTGAATTGTTTTGACGGTATCGGTAATCTGGCAAGGGAATACAAAGACGATTATCAATTCGAACCCGTTCATCTATGGACACTTCTGGCCAATGCCATTATATTGGACTGAGTGCATAAAATTTCTTGAGGTGTTGCATTCGGTTTACGCTACAAGGTAATACTGTCGATGTGAGAAAAGAGAAGTTAATCCTCACTAATTGATTGCAAATGTAAACGGAGCCCAGAGTTCACAGGTGTCTGGTTCCAGTTTCAAAAAGAACACAATGACAACGAGACATCATTTTTTCAGTTGTCCTTTTTAACAGGTCATCAGTATACGCCTCATATGTTTTTAAACTTGTACTGGTGACCGCAAAAAAGGACCAATAACATATGACCATTTCCAGTATGTAAATTCGAGTGTGCCCTGCTGAATCACAGAAAGGTGTCAACATTCAAACGTTCCTGCCTTTTCACTTGCCAGATTCGTCAAGACTCATATCTTGCCTAATCAAAATTGTATTCGAATACAGCGAGCTGAGAGTGTTCGATTATACCGCTTACCCAAATGCATCAATTTCACATCTTCATTCTATGAATGACGATAATAAAAGGGATGGGCTTGGAAGATGATACCAGAGCCATTAAAAGGTTTATATGAATCTGAAGAAAAGTATCGAACGATATTTGAATGGTCTCGTGATGCCATAATTCTTGCGGACCCCGAAGGCAAGATAGTGGATATCAACAGACCCGGGATTACAATCCTGGGGTATGAAACAAAAGATGAAATCTTATCCCCAGTATCGTTTGTCGATGTTTTTGAAAAGCGAGAAGATTTGTACCAATTACGGAAGAATGTTCTGAAAGAGGGCTCTGTTTCAGAGTATGAGACCCGACTTGTGACAAAACAAGGCCGGGTTTTTAATGCTTTGATTACTTCCAGCGTGATTCTTGACGTTAACAATGAGGCGAGTGGCTATGTAGTTATCATCAGAGACATATCCCACATAAAGAAAGTTCAGGAGCAGATTGAGAGACAGAACGCGAGACTTACCATCCTGAACGCTGTATCCAAGGCACTAAATAGGAGTCTGGACTTAAATAAGGTACTTGCACATACGATCGATAAGATGCTTGAGATTCTCGAATCAGATAGTGTCAGGATCTATTTATACGATAAGGGAAGAGAATGTCTCAATCTTGTAGCTCATAAGGGGTTATCAGATAGATTTGTCAATAAGAGCTTTATCAAATGCCGAAAAATAGGGGACGGGCTTTTAGGGCAAACAGTCCTCACAGCCGACACGAGGGTTGTGGTCAACTTTTTACGCTCAGAGGATCCCTATGTGGACTCAATTATCGAAGAAGGCCTTCAGTCTACTGTTTATATCCCTCTTGTGTCAAAGGAAAAGCCGGTGGGAGCCATGTGCGTGTCCAGCCATTCTGAGTTCACATTCTCAGCCGATTATGTGGAATTCTTGACAGCTATCGGCAATGAGATAGGGGTGGCAATTGACAATGCAAATCTGTATGAAAATGTCAAGGGGGCGTATAAGGAACTCACAAAGGCCCAGGAACAGATTGAGGCACAGAATGCCAGGTTAACCACTCTCAATACCGTAGCCATGGCCGTAAGCAGCAGTCTGTATCTCAATGAGGTCATTGACCACACTATTGATAGAATAGTCGATATCTTGGAGCCTGATAGTGTCAGGATTTATATGCTTGACAGAGAGAGGGAAAACCTCTACCTCATGGCTCATAAGGGCCTTTCTCATAAATTTATTTCGAAGAGCTTCTTTCAATCGCGGAGGGTGGGAGACGGGCTTTTGGGGCAGACTGTTTTTACGGGTGAAACCCGTATTGTGGACAACTTTCTGCGATCGGAAGATCCCTATGTAGACTCAATTATCGAAGAGGGCCTTCAATCCACGGTCTATATACCGCTTATGTCCAAAGAAAAATCTGTAGGTGTAATGTGCGTATCCAGCCATTCGGAATTTAGATTCTCATCGGACTATGTGGAGTTCTTGACGGCTATTGGAAATCAGATTGGGGTTGCCATAGACAATGCAAACCTTTATGAGAGTATTAAGAGTGCTTATCAGGAACTCAGTGAAGCTCACGAACAGGTCATACATACGGAGAAATTGGCATCACTGGGCAAATTGGCAGCCACCATTGCCCATGAAATAAACAATCCTCTCGCTGCTGTTTTGACCTATATCAGGTTAATGCGAAAGATGTTGCGTCGCGGTAACTTCATACCGAAAAGAATTGAAGATATATCCAGATACCTGGCCACTATGGAATCGGAGACTGCCAGATGCGGAGACATTGTAAAGAATCTTCTGGCATTTTCCCGTCAGTCCAAGATAACAATTGAGGACAACAATATTGAAGAGATCATTGATAGGACGCTGATCCTCATTGCTCATGATCTGGAAATCAAAGGAATACAATTGGAAAAAGAGATTGAATCAGACTTACCAAAGGTACGATGTGATTTCAAGCAGATTCAGCAGGCTTTACTCAACCTCGTAATCAATGGTTCAGAGGCAATGACAAAAGGTGGGATACTGACGATAAAAGCCCGGCTGTCCCAAAAGAAGGATTTTTTAGAAGTAGAAGTCTCGGATACGGGTTGTGGCATCCCTGAGGAAGATATGAAGAATATCTTTGAGCCGTTCTTTACCACAAAAGAAGAAGCTAAAGGGGTCGGTCTGGGTCTCTCGGTAGTCTATGGAATCATCACACGGCACAACGGCTCCATAGAGGTGGAAAGTCAGGAGGGGAAAGGGAGCATCTTCAGGATTCAACTTCCAACCGCTCAATAGAGTAAACGAGTTTTGACTGTGTAACAGTCTAATTATTTTAAAGAGTAGCTTCAACATCGGTCAAATTTTAATATTTTGAAACACGGGGGGGCGTGTTATGACGAAAAAACCTCGTATTCTCGTTGTTGATGATGAGGTGGCCATGCGAGAGAGTCTCAGGGACTGGCTGATGGAAGATGGCTATGATGTTGGCTTGGCGGCAAGTGGAGAAGAAGCCGTTGACATGGCAAAAGAGAAGAACTGGGATATTGTCTTACTGGACCTCAAGATGCCTGGAATAGACGGCCTTGAAACCCTTACAAAACTCAAACAAAAGGATGTAAACCCAGATGCTGAGATACTGATCATGACCGCGTATGCCACAATAGATACAGCAGTCCAGGCCATGAAAGAAGGTGCCTTTGATTATCTTGTGAAGCCCTTTGATCCGGATGAAGTAGAGATGCATATTAAGAAGATTGTCTCACATAAGGAGCTGGTTCTGGAGAATATACTGCTTCGCAGAAAATTGGAAGAACGGGAAGGATATGATGAAATTATTGGAAAAAGTGATGCAATGCAAGATGTTTTTCAGTTGATTTCCCGCGTTGCGCCAACGGATTCTACCGTCCTCATTACAGGTGAAAGCGGCACGGGGAAAGAGCTTGTGGCTCAAGCCGTTCATGGAAATAGTCAGAGATGCTACATGCCTTTTGTAGCGGTCAGTTGCGGTGCATTGCCAGATTCTCTTTTGGAGAGTGAACTGTTCGGATATGAAAAGGGCGCCTTTACCGGGGCGGAGCATACCAAAAAGGGAAGATTCGAGATGGCCCATGAAGGCACGCTTTTTCTTGATGAAATTGGAGATATCAGCTTAAAGACGCAGGTTGATCTCTTGCGGGTTCTCCAGGAAAAGGAATTCAGACGTCTTGGAGGTCAAGACGTAATAAAAGTTGACGTCCGGATACTGGCTGCAACAAATCGTGATTTGAAAAAGGCAATGGAAGAGAAGAAATTTCGTGAGGACCTTTATTACCGTCTGAACGTCATCTCAATTCATTTACCCCCACTCAGAGAACGAAAAGAGGATGTCCCTCTATTAGTGAACGCCTTTATCAAAAGGTATTGTCTTGAAATGAACAGGGAACCTGTGAAAATCTCCTCCTCAGCACTTAAATTGCTCATGGATTATAACTGGCCAGGGAATGTAAGGGAACTTGAGAATATCATCGAAAGGGCTTTGGTGATCGGTCAAGGCAATGAAATTGTACCGGATGATCTGCCTTTTTCACGTATAGAAGTTGGGGCAGATACTTTTCCCAAGTCGTTGAAGATGATGGAGAAGATACATATTGAGAGAATATTGAATGAAACCAATTGGAATATCAGTCAAGCAGCAAGTGTACTTGAGATTGACAGACAGACCCTCTACAACAAGATAGCAAAATATGAGATGAAAAGAAGGAGGTAGCTGCAAGCCGCTTTGTCAAGAGAGATCATCATATGCCCTATCGGCTCCGAAGACAAGACAATCCTTATGCACATTGCCGAACGGATCTTTACACGGTGCGGTCTTGCTTCCAGGATTTCTCGGATGATGGAGAATCCCCAATATGCCTATAATGAAGCCCGGGGCCAGTACAATTCAAAGCTGATCTTGAGTCATCTCTCTCGGTCTTGTCCTGAAGATACATTACGGTTTATGGGTGTTACACATGTTGATATTTATGTGCCCATTTTGAAGTATGTCTTCGGAGTGGCACAGGTTGAGGGAAAGTGTTTTCTCATCTCAACACATCGGCTTCATCCGGAGTTTTACGACCAGCCACCCAATACCGACATTCTCCTGGAACGAGTTGAAAAGACCGCCATACATGAACTCGGCCACACTTTCGGTTTGACACATTGCAGGGACAAGAGATGTGTGATGTTTTCATCCACAAAAATTGAGAACACAGATTTGAAAGAACCGGACTTCTGTCCCACATGTTTTGATCTCTTTCAGTGGTTTCTTGATGGTGTTCATTCATAGATGAAAGAGAAATTGGGGTCATCTGTCGAATCAAAAGCACCGGCAAATTACTTTTCATAACGTAACGTTACGGGTTCGAGGTTCACAGGTTTCAGGTTCAAGAAACAACGCAGTTACAACTAGGAGCTGTATGTATGGAGAGTACCTTGAGGTCGTAAAAAAGTTATGATGCCTGAGCGAAGAGTGCATTTCTAGTCTTTCTCTCTTCTGACATCTGAAACCTGACACCTGAAACCAAGATGAGAGTATTCGTGATGGTGCATTTTTACCACAAAGAGCATCAGTGATAAGAAAAGCGCCTACAATATCTGTCCTTATCATAAAGTATGGATCAGAAACAATGGTAGTTTAGATTTATTATGCAGAGAGTCATAACCCTATAAAATAACTCATAAAAAACAGCAGTCTAAAAATTTTTTAACCTCCATATGTTGTATCGAGGATCGTACAATCCACAATAATTGGTGATAATGGATGTAGAATGTTGATTGTCTATGGGGTATAAACATAGGCCTGACGCTTATTTTTAAAAAAAAATTCTTGACAAGGCTATATTAAAGGTGTTATTGAGAATGGTATTTTAGGCTCAAGAAAAGAACAAGAACAGGATATCCTCGATATTAGCGAATTCATAGTAAAAGGGGGTGATGCATTAGCAAAAACGGCTTTGGCCAACACCCCTGAAGAAGCAGTTCTGAGTTTTTGAAGTAATTCTAAACACTGAAAGGGGGGATGCAAAGAAAAGGGAGAGATTTGGCAAGGGGTAAAAAAATTGAAGATGTAAGGAGTAAGAACCTATTATCAATTTGGAGGTGAACGTAATGAAAAAATTCTTGATACTGGCTTTGGCATTGACGCTTGTTGGGTTTTTGACAGCGCCTCAAACAGCCTCTGCCGCAATGATGCTCTTTAAGGGAGAATATGAAGTCCAGGCAATAGCATCTGATAATGTTCATGACATGTGGGATGGGGGAGACAGTTATTTTCCGGAGATAAATTATTGGCTTGCAGACACAATAGGAACTGTTCAATTGGCTGCACTGGGACTTGACTATGATCCCGATGCCGATGCCGCCTCACTCGGTGCTCCTGGTTTAACTTTGAGAGAGTATTTTCTTAATGCAGCGAGTGACTCTCTCTATCCTAATGTGGGAACCAAAGACGAGTCTAATTATGTGGACCAGCGGTTTCGTCTTTTAAGTATCGCTGCGTCGACAAACGTTAAAGGATTCTTTCAGGTGGAAGTAGGCTGGGATGAGTGGGGCAAGGATTACAGTGACAGCGGTATGGGAATATACGGCACTGACGGCACTGATTTTAGCGCTGTACAGGCCATCTTCAACACGGCTGGAGATAATGGAATGGTAGCGGATGATGCTATTACAAACGTTGCTGTAAGGTGGGCTTTTGTAGACTTCACCGTACCTGATACCAGCTTGTCTTTTAAAGTAGGGAAACAGCCCATATATGGCTATGATCAGGTCTTCATGACCGCTGCAGGCCCGGCGCCCGGAGTAGAGGCCAATTATAAATTCGGCAAAAATCAAAAGATCAAGGCATTTTGGGCAAAGATGGTTGAAGGAGATATACATACATCTGATGTGTGGGGCGAGGGTGACAGTGACCACAATCTCTTCTATGTGGAATACAGCCAGAAAAAAGAATCACTAGGTTTTGGAGGTTATGTCGGATATAATATGGATCATAGAGAGAAATGGACGTCCCGTTCCGGCTTAGGGGGAACCTGGGATATGCTGTATTTTGCTTCACCTGATGCGGTTCTCGCGGGAACGGTTGGCAACCTTCAGGCCAAACCATGGAATATTGACACATACTATCTTGGTGGATTTACGGATTTTAAAATAGGACCAGTAAAGAACAATCTTCACGCCATATATTCTTTTGGTGAATGGGATTCACAGAATGACAGTTATCCGGACATTGATGCCGGCGGCTATTTTGCCAGATGGAAGGCAACAATGCCCATTAACAGCTACACGCTCAAGGCCGGTCTTCTGTATGGTTCCGCCGACGATGACCCCACAGATGATAAGCTGGAATGTTTTGCTTTTATTGAGCCGCCATCCAGATTGCCTCTCATAAACTTGAGTACAGACGGACCCAACCTCCTATGGTGGGGAGGGAGTGGAAACACAACTGAGGAATATGCTGATTTTCCAACTGCATCCGGTTTAGACAGTCTGGGAAGATTTATGGCCAATCTTGCGATAACTGTTCCGTTCGACAAGAAGCTTTCATTGTATGCTGAATATTGGTATTTACAAACATTAGAAAAAGATGTAGAAAATTTCCGAGTTACTCTTGGCGGTGGTGTCAGATATGTTCGCGACACTGACATAGGCCATGAGCTTGACTTGGAACTCCGGTACGCCATGACAAAGACCTTGACACTCACGGCAGAGTTTGATTACCTTGTTGCTGGAGACTACTGGAAATTAGCGGATGATCATGACCCTGATAATGCATGGATAGCCGCTTTGGCTATGAAGTATGCATTCTAAGCCTGCCGGTTTCTTTTGTTGACTCTTGAAACACCTCAGAGCCCCGGAGGATTTCCCTGGGGCTCTTCTATTATTACACATTGAAGTCGTTCTCTCTTTAAATGAACCACAGACTGTTTTAAGATACACAGCTTCATATACAGATCAGGTCGATGATAAAGAATTTGAGAGTTCTGTCAATGAAACCCTGAGGGATAATTAAAGGAGGTTTGACAATATAGATTACTCTGTAAAATAATCTGATTTTCTGATGGGAAATGCCGTTATCTTTGATCATAAGTTTATAAGCTGAAGAATTTTCGATTGGTGTAACTACCGATACTCTTCTTTTCTTGTTGTTCATAAAGAGTTTTCAATGCACACTCCCTTCTGTAACTCACCTGCATTTCATTCTTCTCACTGATGCCACACTACACTGAAGAATCCACTCTACATGCTAGTATACAATACTATTCCTCTATACCAGTATTCTTGTCCTTATCACCCATATTTTCACATACCGCAAAGGCTTTATCCTGTCTGAATATGCAGAACGAGTTTTCATTCAAAAGATGACTGTGGCGGTTGAAAAACTCAACCTGCTATGACAGAGTAAAATGTCCCCTTCTGTCTGAGAACGCAGAGTAATTACGAAGTCTTTTGCTTTGTAATCACTCACAAGTTTCGGGAGTGAGAAAAGAAATACCTGCAACCTGAACACTGAAACCTGAAATCTAAAAAACAATTCTGAACTCTTGATGGGAAGAGATTACACCATATAAGAACATCAGTGAGCAAGCCTGGGAATGACTGTTCTGTAGTAATTTCTTATGACGGATAAGAAAAGATGGTGAGACACAAAGACAAAACAAACCTGGATGATAAAGAACGAACAAGAGAGAAGAATGGAGGCTTCAAGTATCCTGCCCCATGGATAACCGCCTTTATCCTTACCTGTTTCTTCCTCTCAGGTCTCACCGGGTTGATTTACGAGATACTTTGGACCAAAATGATTTCAATGGTCATCGGCAATGCCCCGTTTGCAGTCAGTGCGGTATTGACGGTCTTTATGGGCGGATTGGGGCTGGGAAGTTATTTAGCCGGAAGAACAATAGACCGCATTAAAAATCCACGAAGATTGATTAAGCTATACGGAATACTGGAAATTGCCATAGGTGGATACGGTCTCCTCCTTCCCTTGCTTCTCGTTGCATCCAGGCCTTTTTTTGCAGCCTTGTATAATCAACTCTTCGATCATCTCATACTGTATAATTCCCTCACTTTTATCGGATGCACAATCCTCTTGATCCCCCCTGTTGCATGTATGGGAGCCACACTCCCAATCCTGAGTCGTTTCTATGTGAGTCATCTCTCTCATCTGGGCACCCATGTTGGACGACTATATGGGCTCAATACCATTGGAGCCGCACTTGGTTCCCTCTTATGCGGCTTTCTTCTCATAAACATATGGGGCATATGGATTACTCTGATATCAACCGTACTCCTCAATGTAATTATCGGTGCATCGTGTCTTTTTCTCAGTCATGGTGGAAAAATATTTTCAAAGAACGTTTGGAAGGAAGACAGGGATTCAAAAGACTCTTCACAGAGAGATATCCACGATACTCCTCTTCCTTCAGAATATCCAGGAGCAGTTTATGGAGCCCTTGTGATATATGGAGTCTCCGGTTTTTGCGCCATGTCCTATGAGGTTATATGGACAAAGCTTCTGGGATTGATCATCGGTCCGACCACATATTCTTTTACAATCGTTCTCGCCACATTTATCGCGGGATTGGCCCTGGGAAGTATGATTTTCGGCAGACTTGCCGACAGATTCGGAAATGTAATACGGTTTCTTATATGCACTCAGGTTGCTGCTGCTCTCTTTGCACTGGGTGTAAGTCAAACCCTGGGGAACACCCAATTCTTCTTTGCAAAATTGATCTACCAATTCAAAGATGACTTTGCACTGATGACCTTTTTGAAAGCGACTGTACTCTTCATTTTTATGTTTCTCCCCACACTTTGCCTGGGAGCAACTCTTCCCCTTGTGGGGAAGATATATACCAGTTCTGTTCTTAAAGTGGGAAGGTCAATAGGTATTGCATATTCCGTCAATACAATAGGTGCAGTTCTGGGCTCTTTCTGTGCAGGATTCATCCTCGTACCCTTCATAGGCAAAGAACATGGTTTGAGTGTAGTTGCCGGCCTACAACTTTTCACTTCTCTGACAATTGGGAGCTTTGTATTCTGGAGAAAAAGTGAAGTCTTCTCCAAATGGGTCCCTCTGGGTGTAACAGCCGTCATTGGACTCTTTCTCTGTTCTCATTTCCCAAACTGGGATCGCTACGGTCTGTCAATAGGGAGATATCATCGTTTTCAAGAGATGGGGATCCATTCAAGCATAAAGAATATCCCATGGTGGAAGGCTCTCTGGAATGGGCCCAGTTTTATCGATAAGTCCGAGCACGGTGATCTTGTATACTACGGGGACGGCATTGGAGGTTTCACAACGGTGTTCAAGGATACGGATCCTCTGGGGAAGACCATCTACAGCTTGTACAATAGTGGGAAACCCGATGCTTCATCCATGACCGACATGTCAACTCAAACTCTCTCGGCCCATTTCGGGATGCTCTTTCATCGAAATACAAAAGAGGTCATGGTATTGGGGTTGGCCAGCGGCATAACCGCCGGTGAGGTACTCAATTACCCTATTGAAAGGTTGGATGTCATTGATATTAATAGGCAGATGGCGCAAGCAAGTGCTTTTTTTAATCCCTGGAACAGCAATGTACTGAAAGATCCCCGGACGGAACTCATCATTCAGGACGGAAGAGCGCATCTTCAGTTAACCAAACGAAGATATGATGTGATCATCTCAGAGCCATCCAATCCATGGATGGCAGGTCTGGCAAACCTATACACTCATGAGTTCTTTTGCCTTGTTCGAAATAGACTCAATGACAATGGAATATTTGTCCAGTGGATTCATTCATATCAGATGGATTGGGAGACCTTTGCCCTTGTGGGACGCACTTTCTGCCATGTCTTTCCCAAGAGTCTCTTGGTGCGTACCGCTCCTTATATAGGTGGAGGGGACTGGCTGCTGATCGGATTGAAAGGTGAAAAGGAACTCAACCTTGAAAATGCATTAAAGAATCTGCCATTCATTCGACAATCCAAAAATATTACTCTGTTGAATCCCAAATCCCTTTACGGTCATATTGCCAGCGAAGACCTCCAAAAATTATTCGGCCCCGGACCGATCAACTCGGACAACATGCCTCGCCTGGAATTTACCGCACCAAAGCAAATGTATATGAACGATCCTGCAATAGAAAGAAATATTCAGTTCCGCAAATGGCTCAGTGAAAAAACGAGAAGCATAATCGGGGAGATCATAGAGGATGTGGATGCTCAGATCGATTTCGCAGACCTTGCTTTCTCTCTGTATCAACCATTCAATGACATGGTTGATCTTCAGAGGGCAACACCGTTTCAAAAAGAGCGTTTTTCAAGACTTGTAAAGACATATTGCGCCAATAATTTATTGGATCTGTCAATCTTTAACGATATTGAGTTCAGGCAGATATGCATGTCCGCTCAAATGACGACATTGAGGAACAAACTCGATAATACTCCTGACAGAGCCCTTTTGTACTCTCTGATGGGGAGTCTTTCTTATGGAAATGGTCTTTTGGATCAAGCCATTGAGCAATATGCGGAAGCGTTGAGAATAAAACCCGACTTTGCGGAAGCCCATCACAATATAGGAATGGCACTGAAAGAGGTGGGAAGGTTGGAGGAAGCCATTGATCATTATAGGGAAGCATTACAAATAAAGCCGGATTATGGCATGGCTCATGAGAGTCTGGCTGTAGCGCTTGGCAGACAAGGGAAGTTCCAAGAGGCGATTGTCCATTTTTCAGAAGCCCTTCGAATGAAACCGGATGATCCTGAAATATACTTTAATATGGCAATTGCCCTGGTTGTTTCAGGACGTGTTAAAGAAGCGATCAGTCAGTATCAAAAAGCCCTACGCTTGAGACCATACTGGCCGGAGGCCCTAAGCAACCTTGCATGGCTTTTGGCGACCCATAATAACTCGGAGTTTCGTGATGCCAGGGAAGCAGTGAAACTGGCAAAACAGGCATGTCGAGAGACTTTCTATAGACAGCCGGTAATGCTGGATACTTTAGCCGCAGCCTATGCAGAAGACGGCCTCTTTGATAATGCTGTCCGCACGGCGGAGAAAGCCCTGCAGGCCGCAGTATCTTTGGGGAGATTGAAGTTGGCGAGGCAAATAAAAAACAGAATGAAATTATATCAATCAGGCCTGCCTTTTCATCAATCATCAGTATCGGCAAATCCTTAGTCTTACTGGGCAGCCTTCATATTCACAGATAACAGTTTACACTTTACACTTTATTTGTATTATTTCAGGTTTCAGACGCTATGAGTGAGCATTAAAAGATCTGAAACCTGACACTTGACACCTGAGGTTCATATCTTCCAAGAAATTTTTCGACATGCATAGTTAGCCGAGTTCACCGCTTGCCAGCTACCTCTCATCGCACCTGAATGTCCACATCAGGACCGTCACCTCTATCATGACCGACTAAGTTAATCATTATGGGGCCGATGGGTTCATCATGAAAAAGTGCTTTGTCCACTTCCCTATCCGATGCTCTTGAAACAAAACTCAACCGTAAGGTCTCTTCGTTACTCATGTGTCCCGCTTTATCGACGATATGGAGAGACAATGCGATGTGAACATTCCATAAGTCCTGAAAACTTTGCGCAGGGAGGTACAAGTAACCGGAAAGTTCTCCTCCTCGCTCGGGTTTGATCCTTACCGTATCCACAGGATAAGCGCCGTATCCATCTTGCATTATGGAGCAAACAACCATTTTCATATCACCATCTACGTCAATGGCATTGAGATAAACTTTCCAGGTGTCCACTGTTCTTATTTCATCCTTGGCAAAAATGGAAGTAATGATTGGTATGTTTGTACCGTATATGATCTCTCGTTCTTCAATAGTTGCACAACCATAACTCAGTAAAAGTAACCCAAACAGAAACAATACTTGCCATGGTTTTTTACAAAAATTCCAACACATATGATTCTTTGGTGTTGATTGAGACCAAGAAAACTTTAAAAGTGGAATTGATTTCATCTCAAACTCCTTTCACCCAAATATGCTGTCTGAATAGAAAACCTTTAACATACCTTTTTTCTGTATGTCACATCAATGATATTGACGTGCAAATTATAAAAACATTCGATAAAGTCCCCTTCCCTTTTATGGCAATACAGTTGAATGAAGAGAGTAAACATACTCAGTCAGAAGTTCTCCCGCCCTTGGTGAGAGGGATTGAGGGAGGAGAAATAATCTCTAAAAATGAGAATCGTGAATTGAATACGCCCCTAAAAAGAATATGACCAATAAAATCTCATAAATTCTTTCCATTTCGAATCCCAAGGCGCGTTAACGCAAAGTCATACTTCACAGGATCATCAGGAGAGATCATTCTAAAGGAATCCGTGATCTCCAAAGCAGTTCTCATATCAGCCTGTTTTCGTGTCGTCAGGTTGATGAAAAGAGATATTCTGTGCATATGAGTATCAAGAGGAACAATAAGTTTGGAAGCCGGAACTCTGTCCCATCCTCCCGGATCAACACCATCACTTCTTACCATCCAGCGAAGAAAAAGGTTCAGCCGCTTGCATGCACTGCCTTTTATCGGAGAAGGAATCAGGCTTTTGAACCTCCCCTTTCTTCCTATATGCAGCTCTTTCACAAATCTGGAGACCGCTGGGAGGACTGTATCATCATCATTCAATCCTGCAATAAAGCAGTTATACAATGAACCATACCTCTCAATAACTCCTTTGATACCAATCAGTAAAAAAGCTATTTCTTCACCGGTAGTAAACCTGTGCTTGAATTCTGAAAATGTACTGAGGAGTGATACAAGGGAGGCCCTGTTCAGGAAGATCGACGGAGATGGTTTCATTCGATCAAGTATGGAATGCACACTCTTGTGTATTTGCCGAACCCTTCCATAGGCAAGGGATGAAGAGATGAGACCGACTATTTCGCGGTCGTGTGGATCTTCGTAATCGTAAAGAAACTCCAGTGGATCAGGATGAACACAATCTCTTCGATTGTATTTTTTATAGAGATCATCCAGGTATCTTCCTCTGTCTGTGGACAACATCTCAATATCGAGATGCATTTTTTCTCTTCCGACCTTTGGCTTCCGACTCCTGGGCAAGTGTCTTCGGTTAATTTTTTTTATAGAGTGGAGAAATCTTTCGCAGTGTCTCCACTGACTCCTTTAAAACTTTCAGAAATCTATCAATCTCATCCTCCGTGGTGTCTCTCCCGAAGCTTATGACGAGAGTTCCCTGGGCATCTGCGTATTCTCTTCCCACTGAAAGAAGTACATGGGAGGCCCGAAGGGCTCCGGATGCGCAGGCAGATCTTGTAGACACAGTGATATTCTCCTCATCCAACATCAGAACGATGCTCTCTCCCTCCACATATTTGACGGACACTGATACAAGGTTGGGGAGAGAGAACTCCGGGTGACCGTTGATTATAGTATCCCCTATCTGATCTTTCAGTCCCGTGACCAGCTTGTCTTTCAATTTTTTTGCATGGGTCACACGAGATTCCATCTCCTTTAACGCAATATTTGCCGCCACACCCATCCCTACGATACCGATAAGATTTTCCGTGCCCGCTCTTCTCCCGTTCTCCTGAGCACCACCATCTATCAAAGGCCACAGGTTCACTCCTTTACGAACATAAAGACCACCCATCCCTGAGGGCCCGTTAAACTGGTTGGCTGCAAAACTGAGCATGTCTATACCCAGATCCTGGACATCAATCGGCACAACCCCTACCGAAGCAACCCCATCACAGTGAAAGAGGATGTCCTTTCCCTTTGTAATCTCTGCGATTTCCTTTATTGGCTGAATGGTTCCGATCTCGTTATTCCCATGCATAATCGTCACGAGGATAGTTTGATCAGTTATAGCCTTTGCCACGTCATCCGGATTAACCCTTCCATAATCATCAACAGAAACCGAACTTATCCTGTAACCCATCCTTGTCAACCTTCTGAGTGACTTTAAAACCGCATTATGCTCAATATTGGATGTTATGATGTGCTTTCCTTTGTCTGCATTAGCCAGGGCTACACCCTTTATGGCATGATTTATGGATTCGGTTCCGGATGAAGTAAATACAATCTCTTCCGGTGTTGAACTATTGATCAGATGAGCCACGTTCTCACGAGCCTGCTCCAAAACCTCAGTGGCTTGATCCCCCAGTTGATGGGAGCTGGAAGGATTGCCATAATTTTCCTGTATGGCATCGATCATAGCTTCATGAACTTCCGGCAAAAGTGGATTGGCTGATATATAGTCTAAGTTTGTTACACTCATTTCTGGGCCTCCTTACCCGAATTCAGTGACAGTTCTCCACCACTTTCCCACAACTTGAACATACATCCAACTCCAGATCCACATCGCCGTTACAATATGGACATTTGCAGGTCTCACCATGCAAATGCTCGTGTTTCTCCTCTACTATTTTTTCTTCCCTGACTTTTCCTGCCTTTTTGTCCTCGTAATTCTTTATGGCCAGTTGGAGTGCGTCCGCCCCCAGGTTTGAGCAATGGAGTTTGTTCTTTGGAAGACCTCCCAGAGATTCAGCCACCGCTTTATTTGTAATCTTTTTAGCCTCTTCTATGGTCTTGCCTTTGGCCATCTCCGTGAGCATACTTGATACGGCAATAGCCGCTCCACAACCGAATGTTTGAAAACTTATATCCTCTATACGATCATCTTTCACCTTGATGTAGATATTCATCATATCACCGCAGACCGGATTGCCCACTTCTCCAACTGAATCCGCATCCTTCATCTCACCGACATTTCTCGGATTTTTAAAATGATCCATAACAACTTCTGAGTACATTTTCTTTTCCTCCTTACGTTTGACACTGTGAGATACATGTTATCTTCTTTATTACCTTTTTACTATTTTTACTATAATATAATCACGTTTATCCCTTTGTAAACCTTCATTATATCAGACCTAGACTCACATTAAAAATCGATAACAATATATGCACATTAGAAGGGCTTGTAATATATTCAAATCTTTATTATTCTAGCAAATAACCCTGAAGTAAGGTGCCGAGATCATTTGCTAAACTGTCACAAAACTTAAATATGAAATGGCTGAAGTATCTCCAATAGGGGCAATTCATGAAAGGCCCCTCTATGCAGTATATCAGTAGAAATTATCTGGTGTCCATCCAGAAATGAGGATTTTTGTTCAAGATCAAGGCATGCGAAAAAAATAACCACAGGCATATGTTTGCTATTCCGAGGATTATTTTTTGAGCATAACGCAGATATTGGGCAAAAAGACCATTTCTGGATGGGCACTATCTAGGATACTTCGTTTCGTATGTGAAACATTGGTTGTTTAAGATTACGTTAAAAATTATGAATTGATAAAACTTTTCAGAGATACTCGCCCCATTCCATTAAATTGTCCTTGAATAAGTAGTAGTCTTGATATCAGGGCTGGAAATCGTCGATAGACCGCCGAGTATGCATCATCGTCATTGCAATGTTGCGATTCATTAACATGAGTCATTGTCTTTCCTAATTCATTTATAAACTTTTCTTTGGAAAAACGCAAGGATGGTTTTCCCATGTCAAGAATGATGTGAATAAAAACCTACAATTTCGATGTATATCTATGCACCTTCCTTTAATTTTGGTCCTTCAATAGAACATTGAGTGAAATCAATCTCCTTCCCACATCCCGGACATTTGTGCTTTGAATCGAATTCATCAGCGAAGATCTCCTTTTCCTTGCCGCAACTGGGACATTTACATATAAAGGCATCCAGGTTATGGTATAAGTCAAAACCAGGGCAATGTTTAGGTGTCGTCATATAAACCTCCTTTGTTTTTCTATTTACAGACTTTCGAAGAGATTACTGAAAACAGCCATATCAATTCGTTTCAGGAATACTCTCTTCAGAATACACTTCCCCAACTCGACGATCTATCGATTTTGTTAATGCGTCCCTGGCTATTTCTTTGACTCTATACGTCGATATTTTTTGATCAATAAAAAGGTGAACAGAGGCATTATCTCCCAAAAGCTCTTCAATCCGGGAACGACTGTCTTTAACACCAAGTAATCCAATAGTCCAGGCAGCCAGTGCTCTGATCGTTGCATTTGGTGATCCCAGGTTGGGATGAAGAAGTGGTATTACGCCTCGTCCTTGTAATATATGGGGCCTTGCCTGGGCCAACCTCCCAAGACCCCACAATACACCGCATTGCAATGGTTCGTGTTCCAAAAAATTGCCGTCTTCTCGAGCATAGGAAACGAGAATGTGAGCATACTCTTTTGCCAGACCCTCATGTCGGGCCATGATCTCACCCATGGCTTCAGGAGCACCCCAGCCTATTCCTCCGGACTCGTCATTGAGATTCCACATGAGTCGACGCATCACAATGCGGGCGGATTCCATGTCCTTTGCAGCAATAAGGGAGACAAGAGAACCGATTGCCGTAATCGCCTTCCACCTTATTTCTTCATCTTGGCTGTAGAATAAGGACAAAAGAGGATTGATGACCCTGCGAGGGGGAATTTGGGACAGCTCACACAACGCCTGATCAATATCAAAAAAATTGAGCAAGTTTCTCACATGATCCTTGAGATCTCTTCTCCTTTTAGATGACAATTGAACCTCTGTCTCTACAAGACGACTCTCATATCATGCTTTCCACAGACCGTGAAGATTACAGTATTCACGGGAAGTGATCTTCTCTGCTTTAATGGGAAAAACAGCTTCAGGCTTCTCTCCCGGCTTGAGGAACTGGCGATACGCTTTTCCATCTGAGATCACTTCAATCCATTCGATGTAATGGGCTTCCTCCATAGGATGAGGAACACTTCCAACCTTCACCTTGCATGAGTCATCGGCCTTCTCCAGCACAGGCACATGCTTCTCTTTGGCTGCATCTGTTGTGTTCTCCACAAAGAGCTTCATGGGTTGACCACAGCATACAAGTTCACCCTTGCCATCGTGGATCATTTCAACCATATTCCCGCACACTTCACATTTATAGATCTCCAATTTCTTTGTCATTACATTTCCTCCTTTTTTTACATCGAAAATGAGGCATCCTTCATTTCTCAGTGCATACTTTTAACGATGCACACCACAACGAACAATTTCTTAGAAAATGTAAATCGCCCCTGATATGGAGTTAAATTTCTGTTTCAAGTGTCAGTGTTCAGGTTTCAGATCCTTTTTTCTCTCCTGACACTTGGTTTATCTGAAAGGCAAAGAGGTCTTTTCCATTCAGGATTTAATTGTCCGTCATGATCTCTTCATCCCAAATCTTTTCAAAATAGAGTTTGTGAGCCTCCTCTTCAACTGCCAGATTCTCAAAGAGTCGTCTGGCTTGAGGATCAGAGGTTCCTTTTGCCAGATCAGTATAGAGTCTCATAGAAGCCAGCTCCCGTTTCATGGCTATGTGCACCAGATCTTGCCATGACATCTCGGGTGTGGGTTCTTTATCGATCAAATAATCGGCAATTTTAAGGTCAATTGGAGGTTTTACTGGGCTTGCCACATAAGCGGAGACATCCATATTTCTCAATCGATCCCTATGGCTCTCCTCCACTCGGGCCATTTTGAGTAACTCTTCAGCCAGTGCTTTCAACTCAACCTTACCTGAGAGATCATTATAAAAATCAGCTGCTTCTTGTTCTTTTTTCACTGCAAAATCAATAATTTCCTTCAGACCATCTCCATTCATAATCTCCTCACTTCCTCCCATTTCATTTGGCCCATTCTTTGAAGAACAGGCATAGTGTTTCATATATTTAGTGCCCGAATGGAAACTGCTATTTTTTCCCAATTTCTGTGTCGGATTCAGATTTTAGTCCTCCAAATACTCAATGTATTCCCGCGGTTAAAATCTTTATCTTCCTTGAACTTGAAAAAACCATCAAGTTTTTGTTCAGACACTGTTTAAGCAATTTCTTTCACTGCTGCAAGAATGGAATCATAATCCGGCTCCTCCGTCATTTCTTTCACCAAATTCACAAAACGGATGACACCATTCCGATCAATAACAAAGACAGCTCTTGCCAATAATCTCAGTTCTTTTATGAGCACACCGTATGAGATACCGAAAGAGGCATCTTTGTGGTCGGAAAGGGTTTTCACTTTGTCTACACCCGCTGCTCCACACCATCGTTTCTGTGCAAAAGGAAGATCCATGCTGATGGTGAGTACGGCTACATCCGAGGCTAATCGACCGGCTTCTTCGTTGAAGCGTCGAGTCTCCATGTCACATACGGGAGTATCCAGAGACGGCACAGATGATATGATACACACCTTTCCCATAAATGACGAAAGCTTCACCGGAGACATTTCATTGTCAATCACTTGAAAGTCAGGCGCTTTGTCGCCCACCTTCAACTCCTCTCCCATAAGAGTAAGAGGATTCCCTCTCATTGTTACAGCTCCGACCCTTTCTTTCATTTCAAACTCCTTTCCTCACATTCAAAGGGAATGTTACCTTTGATGTCATGTGACCATTTGACTACCAATTCTCTGCTAGAAGCTCGAAATGAGCCTGAGCATGGTCACATGCGGGGCATGTTCCCGGCGCCTCGATTCCTTCATGAAGATAGCCGCAATTTCGGCATCGCCAGGTCACTGATTTTTCTTTCTTAAAAACCGTACCTTTTTCAATATTTGTAAGAAGTCCAAGATATCTTCTTTCGTGCTGCTTTTCAGCCACTGCTATGGACTCGAATATTTTGGCGATGTCCTCAAAACCTTCTTCTCTTGCAACCTTTGCAAATGAAGGATACATGTCCGTCCATTCATAGTTTTCACCCGCTGCCGCTTCCTTGAGGTTTTGAGCAGTTGTACCGATGACACCGGCCGGGAAAGCTGCTTTTATCTCAACTTCTCCTCCTTGAAGAAGTTTGAAGAGTCTCTTTGCATGTTCCTTCTCCTGGTCGGCTGTCTCTTCAAAAATGTATGCCATCTGTTGAAACCCTTCCTTTTTGGCCTGACTGGAGAAATATGTATACCTGTTACGGGCCTGAGATTCTCCTGAAAAAGCGGTCAAAATATTTCTTTCAGTCCGACTTCCTTTTAATCCCATAATGTTATCCTCCCTTTGTTGATTAGATTCACTTTTGTTCCTCACTTTTCAGTAACCGAAGGAGTCTTCGTAAATGACTTTGTTCCTGACAGATGAGGTTTTCAACCGAGTCTTTTTCTGATTCTCTGACAAGACCTTTTATCTCAGTAAAAAAGACTACTGAATCTTTTTCAAACCGAATAGCCATGTCCAGGGCATCTTTCTTGTTTTTCATTCTACTAACCACCTCATCTATACCCTCTTTTTTCGTAAAAACATTCATTGATGCCAGCATATTGATATAATCGTAATACTCTTCCTTATCCGCAACATCCGGCGTGTACTCTTTGAATGATTCATAAAGAGATTGAAAACTCTTGATATGTTTTTCCTCCTCGCCTGCAAGATGGTTGAAGAGATCCTGAGTATCTTTATCTTTCAAAGAGTCTGCAAGGGTTTTGTAGAAAGAAAAACCGTTTCTTTCTATTTGTACTGCTACTTCTATTATTTCAGCTCCAGAAAAGAATACCATTTCTTGCTCCTTTCACATAGTTAGTGTCCATCCAGAATTAAGATATTTTTTATACGGTCAAGGAAGAAGAAGATTTTAACCGCATGAATACATTGGGTATGTAGGGGCACGTTGCTATGTGCCCTTACATCTGAGTCTGACGCAGAGATCGCGAAAAATAGCCATTTATGGATGAACACGAGTTAATCAAGTTTCTCCTACTCTCAATAGAATGGCTTTCTATTGAATCGATCAAGAAACTTCCTTGAAGTTGTCCTTACTCACCTTACAAACCGGACATCTTTCAGGCAGATCACCATCAAAGACATATCCACAAACCTGACATACATGGTAGTTCACTTCTTGTTCCGTTATCATTGCAGATAATGCATCCTTGTAAAGTTTGCTGTGTCTTTCTTCCACGTCTCGGGATCGGGAAAAACTCCACGCAATGTCTTCTCTTTCCAGATCTGTGGCCTGCTTGATGAGAGGTGGATAAATTGTAGTATTTGCTTTGATCTCATTCTCAAAGGCCGCTTTCAGATTTTCCTCGGTGTCACCGATCACTCCCTCAAGATATTTGAGATACTCAGCCGCGTGAACCCTTTCTGCCTCAGCCACAGCTCTAAATAGCCTTGCAATCTGGGGCATTTCCTCCTGATCTGCTTTGCCTGCAAAGGCCAAATTTCGAACATACGCCTTCGATTCTCCTGCGAAAGCCTCCTTCAGACTCTTCTCCAGCACATCCGGCAATTTCTCATAGAGAATGAATTGATATTTAAACGCTCCGCAAACAGGGCATTTGTCCGGAGGGCCTTCACCTTCATGAATATACCCACAGACAGTACATTTCCATTTCTTATGCACAAGCACCTCCTTCAATTTCTTCCCACGCAATGCAGTCACTGGGACACAGATGCATTGCCTCCTCAACTGCCGCTTCCGGATATTCTGGAAGTTCTGTCACTTCAATATATCCCATCTCGTTCTTTCTGAAGACTTCAGAACAGAGTTCAAGACAGCATTCACAATCAGAACATTCACCGATGTCCACGACCGGCACCCTTTTCACATCAATCTTCCTTTCAGATAATCCAACATGAGAAATTGCCTCATCTCTTAAATGTCATTCATCCAATCGGGCAAGTCTTTTGCCTATGTTCCGGCCCAATTGACGGCATTCTTCTAAACCTTTCTCATCAGGCACATATTGTATTTTTACTCCAGGATCAACAACATCAAATTTCATGGCCGTGAGTTCACTATTGATCAAGTTCATTGCCTCACCACTCCATCCATAGGAGCAGAATGCGGCCCCGATCTTATTCTGTGGTCGAAGACCCTTCATATAGGTCAAAAAGTCGCTTACCGTAGGGAAGAGTCCGTTATTGAGTGTCGGTGACCCCACAACAAGAGCGCCGGCGTCAAGAACTTCGGTCATGACATCACTTCTGTGACAGGAGCGCAGGTGCATGGGTTTTGCATCCACTCCTTCTTCTGCTATTGCGGTGGCAATGGACTCTGCCATCTTTTTCGTGCTTTGCCACATGGTATCATAAATGACAAGTGCCTTCTTCTTTGGCTTCTGGGTACTCCACTCCACATAAGCTTTGATAATTTTGTGAGGTTCCTTTCGCCAGATAATACCATGATCCGGGCAGATGGTATCAATAGACAATCCCATCTCTGTTACCTTACTGACAAGTTTGAGGACCAAGGGAGAATAGAGTAAAAGGATGTTGGCAAAATATTTGAGAGCATGTGGCATTATTGCATCACCGATCTCGTCGTCAAATCGCTCATATCCGGCATAATGCTGTCCGAAGGCATCGCTTGAAAAGAGGAGTTTGTCCTCTTTCACATAAGTAAACATACTGTCCGGCCAGTGAAGCATCCTGGTTTCCATAAAGGTAAGTGTCCTTTTCCCCAGGCTCATCTCTTCTCCATTCTCCACTGGTTTGTTGTTCCATCTTTCTTTGAAGTGACGAGCAAGATTTTTATAACCCATCTGAGAGCATATGAGGGGTTTGTCTTCTCCGATTCTGTGCATTACCCTGGGAAGTCCGCCTGAATGATCCATTTCCGTATGATTGCTTATAACAAAATCGATCTTCTTAGGATCTACAATTTGACTGATACTAAGGAGCATTTCATCGGCAAACTCCTTTTTCAC
>JAXHSZ010000433.1:0-18996 GCA_034190725.1 Thermodesulfobacteriota bacterium | reverse complement strand
CTTTGGACTCCATTAATTTCGGTCTTGATGTGGATAACCCCGGGTACAACCTCTTTCTTACAGGTCTTACCGGAACCGGTAAAGCCACGACCATTAAGACCTGCATTGAGGAGTTTATCACGGATAAAGAGTCAAAAGGAGTGAGTTTTCAACCAAAGGATTGGTGTTATGTGTATAACTTTTCAGATCCGGATCACCCAAAGGCGCTCAGTCTGCCCCAGGGACACGGCAAGGCATTCAATAGCAGAATGGAGAGACTTTTAAAGACATTGCATGAGGAGGTTCCAAAGGTTTTCAGCAATGAAGACTACAATAAAAGAAAACAGACGGTTATGGAAAAACAGCAGAGAGAGTATCAGAATGCATTGAATGATCTTGACATTGAAGCCAGGAACAAGGGCCTCATGGTGGAAATGACGTCTGCCGGAGCTGCATTGGTCCCTGTTGTCGATGGAAAAGCAATGTCCAGGGAAGATTTCTTAGCTTTGGAAGAGTCTGAGAGGGAAGCCGTAGAAGAGAAGCGTCGGGAGATGATGAAGAAGGTTGATGATACCATGGGCAAATTTCGGGATCTCTCCAAGGAAGCCGAAGAAGAGATGAAGATCATCAAGCGGGAGGCGGGGGAGTTTTCCATATCCGGCCCTTTTGCCGAACTGTTTTACACTTACAGCGATCATCCCGAATTAGTCAGCTTTCTTCAAGAGGTGAAAGAATATACTTTGGATAATCTGGATATATTTATACAGACTGAATCATCCTCACCTTTGCAGGGGCTGGTCATCGGCCCCCAGGTTGATCCTTTTATGGTGTATAAGGTAAACCTTTTTGTTGACAACAGCTCAGCGGGTCGTCCCCCTGTGATCATTGAGTCGAATCCCAATTGGTTCAACATGTTCGGTAAGATTGAGAGGAAAGCATTGATGGGAACATATGTGAGTGATCACACCATGATAAAACCCGGGTCTGTCCAGCTTGCAAACGGGGGGTATTTGATCCTCAATGTTCGTGATGTTCTGTTGAATCCGGGAGTATGGGAAGGGTTGAAAAGGACAATCAGGAACAAGGAAGTGAATGTTGAAGAGCCCTGGGAACAATATGGCTTCTTCACTCCACAAGGCATGAGACCTCAACCCATACCCATAGAAATCAAGATGATTTTGATGGGGGAAGATTATTTGTATCAGCTCCTTTCCGTGCACGACGAAGACTTCTGGGAGATGTTCAAGGTAAAGGTGGATTTTGACTACCAGGTAAACAGAACAGAGGAAAATATGGCCGCTTATGCATCCTTCATACGACAATGTTGCGACACTGAGGAACTGCTTGCGTTTGATCGCTCAGGGGTGGGAAAAGTCCTTGAGCAAGCAGCCAGAGCTGTTGCGGATCAGGAGAAGCTCTCCACACGGTTCGGTCAGTTGAAGGATGTGATAATCGAATCCAACTACTGGGCCAAGAAAACCGAGAGTCCAATGATCACATCCGAACATGTGGAAAAGGCTGTCAAACAGAAGATATATCGATATGAACTTGTGGCGGAGCGTCTACGACAGCTTATTATTGAAGGGACCCTCATGGTTGACGTTGAGGGAAGTGTGGTGGGACAGGCCAACGGACTTTCAGTATACGATATGGGCACCTTCAGTTTCGGCAGACCTTCCCGCATTACGGCAAAAACATTCTTCGGCAGGGACGGAATCATCAATATAGAACGAGAATCGGAATTGAGTGGGCGCATTCATGATAAGGGGGTGCTCATCCTGTCCGGATATCTCGGTTGGATGTATGCTCAAGATAAGCCCTTGTCCATTTCCACCAGCATCTGTTTTGAGCAATCCTACACGGGTGTGGAAGGGGACAGCGCCTCTTCAACGGAATTGTATGCGATTCTTTCCAGCCTTTCCTATCTCCCCATAAGACAGGGGATAGCAGTGACAGGATCCGTGAATCAGAAGGGTGAGATCCAGCCCATAGGAGGAGTGAATCAGAAGATAGAAGGTTTCTTCGATATTTGCAATGCAAAGGGATTGACAGGTGATCAAGGGGTGATCATCCCTTTTCAGAATGTGGGAAACCTCATGTTAAGAGAAGATGTTGTGGAAGCCGTGAGAAATGGTAGCTTTTCTGTATACGCAGTGAAGACAATTGATGACGGTATGGAAATCCTGACGGGAGTCCCTGCGGGAAAAAAGGGGAAGAACGGCAACTACCCGAAAGGCTCTCTCCATTATCTGGTGGACAAACGACTCAAGGAAATGGCCGAAGGGTTGAAAGGATTCCAGGCATCTGAAGAGACGGATGAGAAAAAATGATCCCCAATGGGCTGCAGCACAAGTCTGTTTCCCAAAAGCACAAGCAAAGGAAGAAGTATTGGGCCCTTAAAGCAATCCTATTTAGTGCCCATCCATAAATGGCTATTTTCCGCAATCTCTGCGTCAGACTCAGATGAAGGGCACGCAGCAGCGTGCCCCTACATACCCAATGTATTCCTGCGGTAAAATTTATCAATACAGATTGAATGATTCATTCGACCGCGTAGGTTGGAAACATTCACTGTGTCATCTCGGCACCTGCCTGTAAGGCTTTTTTATCGAGAGACAGCAATGCTTCCCACTTGTCTCCTTTTAACTTCTTCTCAAGCAGATCTTCCACAAGCTGAAGGGAAACAGCTTCTGTGGCATTGAGATACGCCCCTAAAAGCACGAAGTTGGAAACTCTGCTGTCACCGAGTTCCGTAGCGATATTTGTTGCAGGTATGAACAAGGCTTTCAGGTCTTTCCTGCTTATGTCATCCTCAGATATCAAAGAACTGTCAAGTACGAGGAGGCCGTCTTGTTTGACTCTCTTTTCATATTCATTGAGTGAAGCGGGCCCCATAATGATGATAGCCGAGGAATCAAGCTTTATTACGGAATCTATCTCTTCGTCAGAAAGGATAACTGTGCATTCGCTTTCTCCGCCTCTCATGGCGCCGCCAAAATTGGAAAAATAGGATATGTGTTTGAATTTGGACATCCCTGCTTCAGCCAACAACTTACCGATGATTAACGCACCCTGGCCTCCGAGCCCGGTTACCATCAGATCGAAATAATTCTTTCTTGTTTCCTCCATTGTATTGCCTCCGTTCACTGAATGGATAAACCTTCAGCAACCTTCATATCTCGGTTTACACTTTATAGGATGAATTCCGAAAAAAGAATTTCACGGGCGATATAATTCGTCCCAACTCTGAAGTGAAGTTTCGATTTCAGGTGTCAGTGTTCGGGTTTCAGATCTTTTTCTGTTCCCCGACACCTGAAACCCGGAGTAATGTAGATAAAGTGTAAACTGCTTTTGTGTCAACATGAAAGATGCAAAATTTCGGATAAAAACATGCTAAATACTGTCCACATTTTTAAATTCACCCAGTGGATATTCCGTTATCATCTTCTCAGAGATGAACTTCAATGCATCGACCGGAGTGAGCCCCCAATTGGGAGGGCAGGCAGAAAGGAACTCAACAAAGCCATATCCAACGCCGTCCATTTGTTTGAGAAATGCCGTCTTTACCGCTTTTTTGGCCCGATTGAAATTGGCTGGAGAATTCAGAGCACATCGAGCAGAAAAAGCCACTCCCTTCATTGTGGCTGCAAGTTCGGCAGCGTGGAGGGGGAATCCTGTTGTCTTGGTATCTCTTCCATAAGGTGTTGTTGTGGTTCGCATTTCTAAAAGGGTTGTGGGCGCCATTTGACCTCCCGTTGTCCCGTAAACTGCGTTGTTTAAAAATATCGTAGTGAGCTTTTCACCGCGAAGAAGGGAGTTCATGAAACAGCCCAGACCGATCGCCCCCAAATCGCCATCTCCCTGACAGGTGAAGACAACGGTGTCCGGATGGAGGCGCTTGATGGCCGTTGCCATGGCAGGAGCGCGCCCATGAGGGCAAGAGGTCATGTCTATATCCAGGTACATGGGCCAGGCGAAACTGCATCCTACTCCTGCAAGTCCTATTGCCCGGTCTTCGATCCCCAACTCATCTATCACTTCACAGATCAAACGGATAATGGTGCCGTAATGGCAGCCGGGGCAGTGCATGATGGGTATAGGCGTCATGAGTTCATGTTTTCCATAGATCTTTTCTTTTGAAACAGCCTCTTCTTTCATATCAGATTTTTCACCTCCTCCACGATTCTTTCAGGATAGATGAGACCGGATGCACCACCAAGGAGCCCTCCTACTTGAGGAGTATGACGACCCCATATTCCCAAGAGGTGTACCGGAACCTCACCCAATACGGCAAATTGAACGTCTTCAACAAGTTCTCCTGGGCTGTCCTCAACCACAAGGACCTTTCCTGCTCGACAGGCCGCCTCTTTTACTGCTTCATCAGGGAAAGGCCAAAGGGTTATGGGACGGAGTAGCCCCACATTTATCCCTTCAGCCCTGGCTATGTTCACAGCCCCTTTGGCCGCTCTCCCCGAGGAACCATAGGCAACCAGGAGAAGTTCCGCATCTTCTGTCTTGTAGTCTTCATACCGTATTTCAGTATCCTTTATTCGTTGATATTTTTCCGTGAGGTGTTGATGGACGCCCGGAGGCCCTCCGTATTTAAACATTGCACCGATATTTGCTGCCCGTTTACCGTCCTTTTTCCCCTTACCTGTCAGCGCCCAGTCTTTCTCAGGCAAGTCATCTTCAAAGGAAAGAGTCCTGACCTCCACCGGTTCCGTCATATGACAAATGATGAAATCACCAAGCACCAAACTCAGTATTTTGTGCTTTTCAGCCAGGTGGAATGCGAGTTGCACATGATCGAAGCATTCTTGAGGTGTGTATGGTGCGAGTACAATACAGCGATAAGCACCGTGTCCGCCTCCTTTTGTGACCTGTCGGTAATCTGTCTGCCCCTGTTGGGTTGTTCCAATTCCGGGGCCCATTCGAGTGACTTCCACCACCACGGCCGGAACTTCAGCCTCTGAAATAAAGGAGATCCCCTCTTGCATGAGACTGAAACCAGGGCTGGATGTGGATGTCATTACCCTTTTTCCAGCCAAAGCGCCTCCATATACCATGTAAATTGATCCCGCTTCAGACTCCGATTGAACAAAGACACGTCCCAGCTTGGGCATTTCCCGAGACATAAACTCCGGAATCTCATTCTGGGGAGTTATAGGATAACCGAAAAAGCCCTCGCATCCGGCCTGTATGGCACCGCGACATATGGCTTCGGTCCCCTCCATTAAAAGCCTCTCTGCCATCGTATCCTCCTTCCTCAGTATCAATAACGCTAAATCAGCCACAAAAAGATCAGAAATACGGGAAATTGCAACCTCTCAAATTAAAAAACACCTTTTCATTTTCTCCTTTTTTGAGATTGAAAAAAAGACGCCTTTATAATCATCCCCATCCCCTGACAATTGGTTTGAGCTCTCTTTTCTGACATGATGTTGAATTTTTTTGGTCTGTGCGGTTCTCCGTTTTCACTGCTTGTCGGTTGCTTGCTTGTTTACTCGTTATGAACTCCAGGCTTCCATTATACTGTTTACAGAAAGGGATTGCACCTTTGTATGTCTATTCGGATGCTTCCCGGACTCTTGTGTGTAAGAAGCAAGAAAACAAGCGAAAGGCGCTTCCCCCAACCTTGCTTCACCATCACAGGTTCAAATTTCTCTGTTCAAAAACGTATAACTCAATCATCGAATAAAATCCAGTATTTTTTTCTGTGTACAATCATAGCCTGATTTTTTATAGTTATTTTCAACTGGATTTTAAACTATCATCCAGAGCGGTTATAACGATTGCGGAAATCAGAAAAATCTTGACTTGATGCAGTTGTTGTTGTAGATTCAAGCGAATCAGAAGAGATGCACCTGAATGGGATGTGAGTGATTCGCATGAAATATATCAATGGAAATGAGGTTGCTTTCACCTGCCATAGAAGGTTTTCCTCAGTCTTTATTCTTGAAAGGATACAGTATAATGAAAAAAGTAGCAGTTTTTTTTGTTTTATTTTTCACTTTACCCGTCTTGTACAATCTTAGCACAGAGGCACGAGCTGATGATATTGAATTTCAAGCAGGAATCACACAATCTGAGTTTGAAGAGTTCACAAAGGAACTGGGTTCTGCATTGAGTTACAAGGCCGTAGCTCCTGCTGAACCTTTGGGCACACTGGGTTTTGACATCGGTATCGACGTGACAGCCACTGATATAGACCAGGGAGCTGACTACTGGGAAAAGTCCACTGAAGACAATGACATGTCCGATATGCTCATCATACCAAAGATATATGCAAGGAAGGGACTCCCTTTTAATATCGATGTAGGTGCATTCTATGGCAAGGCCCATGATTCCGATATAACAGTATTAGGGGCTGAGGTGAAATATTCCATACTGTCGGGAACGGTTGCCACACCTGCTGTTGCTGTCAGAGGAACCTACACTATGCTTCAAGGTGTGGACCAGCTCGATCTCAGTACATACGGTATAGATCTTTCCATTAGCAAGGGATTCTTAAATCTTACTCCATACGGCGGAATAGGGGCGGTATTGGTATCGAGCAATCCCAAAGACTTGGATTCTGGAATTGATCTCGATGATGAGGACGTCACCCTGGTAAAATACTTTGCAGGCATCAGGATCACTCTTTTTCTTCTGAATATTACCGCTGAAGTTGAGCAAATAGAGGTCCCTACCTATAGCCTGAGGATAGGAATAGTTTTCTAGCTTTTATTCTTTTGACCTTCTCTATCTAATAGTGACTTCTTAAAAAAACAAGGTCAGGAACTGGTACTCAGGCGCATTTTTGAACCGTAGTGAGGATGAAGATCTTTTTTCTTAATTCCTTATTTAAATAAGATAAATCAAGAGAAAAGCCTTGACAAAAGAGTGAAAATTTTTAAAATGATATTGATTGAATCTCAATGGATTCAATCTTCGAGGGTCATGTATCCCTTTTAATGAGAATGATTAAAACCCAGAAGTAAGAGATGACAGGATATTAAAATGATTCAGGTAGAAAACCTCACCAAATATTACGGCCATATCCCGGCGATCAAAGGTGTGACATTTACTGTGGAGAAAGGCGAAATCCTTGGATTTCTGGGTCCCAATGGAGCCGGAAAGACCACCACAATGAGGATATTAAGTTGTTTCATGCCAGCCACTGAAGGCACGGCCAAGGTAGCCGGGTATGATGTTTTTGAAGATTCCCTGGAGGTGAGAAAGAGGATCGGATATCAGCCGGAAAATGTACCACTCTATAAGGATATGCCTGTTTTGGCCTATCTCAATTTCGTTGCCGAGGTAAGGGGTGTTGAGAGAAGGGAGAGAAAGGCCAAAGTAGACAAAGTGATGGATGAATGTGGAATAAGAGAGGTGTCCGGCAAATTGATCGGCAACCTCTCAAAAGGGTACAGGCAAAGAGTCGGAATAGCCCAGGCATTGGTCCACGACCCTGAAATTCTTATCCTGGATGAACCAACTATCGGTCTTGATCCGAGGCAGATCCATGGGATAAGAGGACTGATCAAGAATCTCGCAGGAGAGAGGACCATCATACTGAGTACCCATATCCTTCCAGAGGTCAGTATGACATGCCAACGAGTCATTATTATTAACGAGGGTGAGCTGGTGGCTGTTGATTCTCCTGAGAACCTTACAGCAAGGCTCCAGAAGGCGACACAGACTTTCATTGAAGTGGAAGGCCCATCGGACAGTGTAATACAAGAATTGCAATCAATACAAGGCGTTACAAACGTAGAAAAGAAGGATTCCAGATCTGACAACACCTCCACGTACTCAGTTGATTCGACCGTTGGAAAGGACATTCGACGGGAACTTTTCAAAACGATTGCAAACAAAGGTTGGATACTCACAGAGATGCGTCAGATGGGTATGAGTCTGGAAGACATATTTATCAAGTTGGTTACGGAGGAAAAGCATTAAATGGTCAATTTTTATGCGATCCTGAAGAAGGAATTGAGGTCTTATTTTACTTCACCCATTGCATATATGGTGATTATGGTCTTTTCCATTATTTCAGGCTATGTTTTCTATAGCCTCCTGGCTCTTTTTGGAGTGATGAGTGTTCAATCAATGAATAATCCATATATGCAATCAGCTTTAAACATTACCGAGGAAGTGGTGGGGCCTGCATTTTCCACCATGAGTATTATCATTCTTTTCATAACGCCTTTTCTGACTATGCGACTCTTCTCCGAAGAGAAGAAATCAGGCACCATGGAGTTGCTCATGACATTTCCCGTTCGGGACTTGGAGATTATACTGGGCAAGTTCGGAGCTTGTTTTATTACATTCCTCGTGATGCTGGTTCCTACATTTTTTTATCAGGTAATCCTCTTTATTTTGGGTAAGCCTGAGTTAGGCCCGATTCTAACGGGTTACGTAGGACTTATCCTTCTGGGGGCGGCTTTTATCTCATTGGGTATATTGATTTCAACTACCACAGAGAATCAAATCATTGCTGCTGTGGTTACCTTTGGAGCATTGCTGCTTTTCTGGATCATCCAATGGGGGTCGAGTTTTGCGGGACCGGTCCTGGCAAAGATTCTTGTTCAGCTCTCCATAATTGAGCACTATCAGGAATTCGCCAGAGGCGTAATAGATACCAACGACACTCTCTTCTACATCCTCTTCTCATTTTTCTTTATCTTTCTTACCATGAGGTCGTTGGATTCCATGAAGTGGAGAAGCTAAGAAATGAAGAGTAAAAACATCTTTTCAAAGAGATCTACCAGGTATGGAACGAATATGCTGATAACGGTTTTAGTTGTATTAGGGATACTCTCGCTCATTGGGGCTATATCAGTCAGACACCACTGGATGTTTGACATGACGAAGACCAAGAGGCACAGTCTCTCCGACGAGACGAGAAAAGTGCTCGCATCTGTAAAGAGAGAAGTGAATGCCATCGCGTTTTATCAAGAGAACTCAGGGAGCGAGGGTGAGTTAAAAGACCTTTTTAAAAGATATAACTACAGAAATCCAATGTTTACTTACAGATTCATTGATCCTGACAGAAATCCGACCATGGCAAAGAAGTATGAGATTTCCGACTACGGCACAACCGTATTTGAAAGCGGCGACAATCAGACAAGAGTTTCTTGGGGCAGAGAGGAAAAGATCACCAATGCAATCCTCAAAGTCATCAAGGAAGAAAAGAAAAAAATTTATTTTGTAAAAGGACACGGCGAGAATGATATCACAAAATTCACTAAAGACGGATACAATCAGGCTAGGAAGGCCCTTGAAGGTCAGAATTACATGATAGACGAATTGGTTCTTTTGAGGGAAAAGAACATCCCTGAGGATGCATCCGTCCTTGTCATAAGTAGTCCCAAGAAGGAACTTTTAGAAAATGAGATGGCCATGATCCAGGCGTATATTAAGAAAGGCGGTAATCTCCTCTTCATGATCGATCCTTTCACCGTACCCAAGCTTGTGGCATTTTTGGAGGGATATAATTTCAAGCTGAGAGAAGACATCATAATAGATAAGATGAGTCAGCTCTTTGGTGGAGACTATTTGATGCCCATCATTACCCAATATGAACCTCACAGTATCACAAGAAACTTTAATGTATCATCCTTCTTTCCTTTTATCCGTTCCATAGAAATAATAAAGGAAGGAAGGGGACGTGTAACTGCGGAACCCCTGGCAAGAACAAATGAGGAAAGTTGGGGAGAGACGAACACGGAGATGTTGGACAAAGGGGAAGCCTCCCTGGACGAAGATCAGGATAAAAAAGGGCCCCTTACTGTTGCGGCCGCGGTAACTGTGGAAATGGATGTAAAAATGGGGAGAAAGGAGAAAAAGGAGCAATCGAGGATGGTTGTCTTTGGGGACTCTGATTTTGCCAATAACAGCTATCTCAATGTTCTCGGCAATAGAGATCTCTTTCTCAATACGTTAAACTGGCTGGCTGAGGAAGAGGACCTGATATCCATACGACCGAAAGATACCGATTATAACCCGGTTGTCCTTTCAAAGACAATGGGAAGGGTGATTTTCTTTGTTCCGGTTGTGATTATCCCTGCAGTGATCTTGATAGTGGGGATCAGTGTGTTGAGTTTGAAGAGGTGGAAGAAGTGAACCTCAAGAAACTGAGTATACTGGTAGTAATATTGGTACTCCTTGGTGTCTATTTTTACTTCTACGAGGTGAAGACAGGCCGAGAGAAAGCAAAAGCAAAGGAGGAGGCCAAGAAGATAGTGGTCTTCAAACCGGAGCATGTTGAAGAGCTTGCATTAAAAACAGAAGAAAAACTCATTCTGCTTCACAGAGAAGAAGATCAATGGATGATAAAAGAACCCGTGGTTGCAAAGGGTGACAATGATTCTATAGGCGCTGCTCTTATAACTCTTGCAAAGGCTGAGACCGAAAGGACGGTCAATGAAAAACCTGAAAATTTACAAGTCTATGGACTTGACAAACCCTCCATGGAGATTATCATAAAAGAGAAGAATCACCCCCCCCTTGATACGATTTTCTTGGGGAGTAAGAATCCCACTGAATACTATGTTTACATGAAGATGGCAAAGTCATCGGCTGTGATGTTGACCTCTTCCGGGCTCAAAGACCAGTTGGACAAAGATGTATACCATTACAGAGATAAAACATTACTCGACATCGATGTGGAAGATGTCAATAGACTTTCCATCAAATACAAGGGCATGAAGGCGGATTTAGAGAAAGATATCGAAGGTGATTGGCGGATCATCGAACCCATTCAGGCAACGGCTGATGGGGGAATTATCAGAAGGTTGATGTACAGTCTCAAAAATTCTAGAATCAATGCATTTGTAGATGAATCCCCCAATGGTTTGAAGAAGTATGGACTTGACTCTCCCGACATGGAGGTTTTTTTCTCTGGGAAAAACAAGTCACTTTTGAAGTCACTGCTGATAGGAATCAGAGCAGAAACCGATGGTGATTTCTATGCCAAGTGGAAGAATGCTGTGACCGTCTTTCTGATTCCTGAGGATTTCAGTAAGGATTATCCAAATACATTATTCGATCTGAGAGACAAGACCGTACTGGACTTTGAAAAGGAAGAAGTCGTTCGGATTGAGTTAAAGTATCCCGATGAAGAGATGGTGGTTGTGAGTGATGAAGAAAATCAATGGAATATGATAAAGCCATTGAAAGTAAAGGCTGATGAGTTTGCAGTCAGCGATCTGCTGTGGGCTTTACTGGACATCCAAGCGGATGGGTTTGTTAACGGCAGTACAGAAGACATTGAATCATATGGACTCAAGAAACCTTATGTGGAAGCCAATGTTTGGGAGAAAGGGAAGAAGAACCCAATACAACTTTTTATAGGTAAAAAGACTGAAGGCGAAAAGCACTACTATGCCGGGACAAACCTTGAAAAAGCGGTTTATAAATTGTCCCCTGAAGTTCTCAAAGACCTTAAAAAGACGCCTTTTGATCTTCGAGATAAAACTCTTCTCACATTCAACAACGAAGACGTGGGAAAGATACGGGTGAGATACCAGGATAAAAATCTTATTCTCAAACTGGAGAAAGGAGATTGGAAGGCAATAGAACCGGAGAAGGCCACATTATATAAACCCGAGGTCATTTCTTTTCTCTGGGATATCAAACTTCTCAAGTTTACTGAGATATTATCCTCTGAAGGTAGAAAACAACCCACTCCTACGTATGGTTTTGACAGTCCGGAGACGGAGATAACCCTGTGGAATAATGAGGAAAGTAAAATAGGCTCTATTGTAATCGGAAAGAAGATGCCGGGAAAGGATATTCTATATGCGAAAGTGGATTCTGCCACGACTGTGTATGGGATTGGTCCTGAATTCTTAGAAAAACTCCCTCATGGTGTTGCAGATCTGAAGTAATATATAGATTATCAGATATTGGATTTCACAAGGCCAAAGGGATGAATTCTCGTAAGTCGTATTTTGTTAATACGTCATCGTGGATTCCTACCAAAATGCAGTGAAATTTGATAATGAGAATCTGTAGTATATTTGTGAATCTGCCCTTAATATATTCACATGTCTCCCCAAATGGAAGAGTGATTTTATGATATTGTAATTGAGAAGGTTCTTTTTCTCAAAAAGCGCATAAAAAGGAGGGGTTAAATGTCTCAGATGTTTCAAGATCTTACCAAGTTCGATACTGTTTTTACAATCTGTATGCTTTGTCTTTTGAGTGTTTCATGGGTATTGGGGATATGGAAATTGATTGAGATCGTATTCTGAGTTGAAAAACTGATTTTGAGAATGAGACAAGGGGGAAAGGATCGTGTTGGATTATAGCAAATCTGAGCTTTTTTATTCAATCGGGTTGACTTCTTTAGCTGTAATATTGTTTTTGCTTGGAGTTTGGAAAGTGTTTGAGTTACTGTTTTAAAATAGAATTCAGAAAGGAAAGATATGGCTAGGGTTACAATTGAAGATTGTCTGAGGCAAGAAGAGAATCGATTTGTTCTTGTACATATGGCAGCAAAAAGGGTGAGACAACTGATAAAAGGTTCAAGAACCTTAGTGCATGCACCGGACAACAGGGCCGTTGTGCTTGCCTTAAGGGAAATCGCCGCCAGCAAGGTTTCTAAAGAGAACAAAGAAAATCAATCTAATGATCATCCGGAAAAAACCGAGAAGGAAGAACAAAATTCCGAATGAAAGTTTTTTCCGATCTTTCAAAAGGGCATTTCTAATAAGGACCCTCGAGGGAGTATCGATATAGAGAGAAGAAGGGTGAATCCTCCATTCTGCGAGATCTTTGAGGAGAAGTGTATTGATATATGGAAAAGCGAGATTATTACGATATCCTGGGAGTCAGCAGGGGGTCGAACGGCGAAGAAATAAAGAAGAACTACAGAAAATTGGCAATGAAGTATCATCCCGACAGGAATCCGGGAGATAATGAGGCTGAAGAGAAATTCAAGGAAGCTGCTGAAGCATACGAAGTCTTAAGGGATCCTCAGAAAAGGCAACTGTATGATCAGTTTGGACATGAAGGATTGCAAGGAACTGGATTCAGGGGATTTTCCGGATTTGAAGACATCTTTTCATCATTTGGAGATATCTTTGAAGACTTCTTTGGCTTTGGGTCAAGGAGGAATAGAACTGCGGCCCGGAGAGGAGCCGATCTTCGTTACGACCTTGAAATATCATTCAAGGATGCTGCATTCGGTATGGAAACAGAGATTGAAATACCCAAGGCCGTTCAATGCGAAAGATGTCAAGGAACGGGGGCAAAACTCGGTACTTATCCCGTAAATTGCCCGGGGTGTCAGGGAAGGGGGCAGGTGACCCGTTCCCAGGGTTTTTTCAGTGTCAGCACCACATGTCCACACTGCAATGGTGAAGGCAAGATAATCACAAATCCATGTGAGGATTGCCATGGATCCGGAAGGGTAAAGAGACAGAAAAAAGTATCTGTAAAGATTCCGGGAGGAGTTGAAGAAAGTTCCCGTTTGAGACTCAGGGGTGAGGGTGAGGACGGAGAAAGGGGAGGTCCATCAGGTGATCTTTATGTTGTTCTGCATGTGGAACAACATCCGCTTTTTCAAAGAGATGGCAGTGACGTCATATGTCAGGTCCCCATATCTTTTGCTCAGGCTGCACTTGGGGAAAATATGGACATACCGACTTTAGAGGGAACAAAAAAGATCCATATCCCGAAAGGGACTCAGTCCGGACAAATCTTTCATTTGAGAGGAGAGGGCGCCCGTCACCTCAGGGGTGGCGGCAGAGGAGATCAGATCGTTCAGGTCATAGTGAAAACACCGACTAAATTGACGAAAAGGCAGGAAGAGTTGCTCAGAGAATTCGCAGAGATAAATGGAGAAAATGTAAAATCAAAGAAAAGGTTTTGGAATTAAACCATCTTTTTTTTGACTTTCCAAGAAATATCGCATTTTTGGATGGACACTTTCCAAAGAAAACTTGAACGGACTAAAATATGAAGAGAGTCAAATACATCACATTTTTTCTCATATTGTTGGTATGCATAACTGCTCAACCGGTCTGGGCTGACAAGGCGTATGTGACGGATTTCTTTAGGATCACGCTCCGCACGGGCCCCAGTGTGGACAACAAGATTATTGCCATGCTTCCTTCAGGAATGTCCTTTGAAATACTGGAAACCCAAAATGAATGGCGGCGCATTCGTGTTTCGGAAGGAAGAGAAAAGGATCTTGAGGGGTGGATCTTAAACCGCTATGTAATCACACGGATTCCATGGGCAATACAGGCTCAGTATTTTAAAACTGAAAATGCCAAGCTTAAAACAAAACTGAACGATACAGAGGTGCAGCTCAATAAACTTATCACCAGGGAGGATGAAGTTTCAAAAAAGCTGAAGGTCAATACGAATGCACTTTTAAAATTGCAGAGAGACCATGAGGCATTGAAGAAGGGGGCAGAAAGTTATTTGGATTTGAGAGAAAAGTATGAAGCAACTGAATCAGCACTGGAAACAAACCTGAATACAGTGCAGAAGTTGACCATAGAGAATGAGAAATTAAAATCTTCTAATAGGAACACATGGTTCGCAACAGGGGCACTGGTACTTCTGTGCGGTCTCATCATAGGACTTATCATGGGAAGGCGACAAAAGAAGAGAAGATCCATGCTCTATCCTTAACATTTAACGGATTTTTTAAGTTCTTATCCTTCTTTACTTTCTTCTCTCTTCAGTAGGACTGTCAGTAACTTTTTGATCAGATGCCTTTTATCGGTATACATCGTTATCACATCCCACCTGAAATTGAGGTATCTATGAGCAAGCCTGTTTCTTTGGAGGGCTAACTTTGCCAAACTTTCCTGATCATCTTCATCAAAGTCAAACAATTGTGCTGCCTTTTTTAGAACATCACTATAGCTCTCTGCAGCTATTCCTTCTTCCGCAAGAGAACTCCCGCTTGCTTCAATGAGAGCAGTTAATATATTCTCTACAGTTCGGTCCATTAGTTTTTGAAGTTTTGTATCATCTTTGTAATCTTGCCATGTTTTATTCAGATAGTCCTCTTCAAATTCCTTCATCTCTTTGGATATAAAGAGGATTGACTCCGCAATTCTTCTTTTTGCATAAAGACACTTAGACATTTTCCATCTTCCCAATGTTCTTCCTGGCAGCATCGAGTTGCCATTTTACACCGAAAATATTGAAGTCTTCCATTTGATAAATAGCATGTAATTTTAGCTCAATGAATCTGCTAAAGTCCTCAATATATAAAGGTATTCCTAAAACGATCGCATTATAATAGAGCATAGGTTTTCTAAAGTCTTTATAAATAGGAAGAATATTTACATCTTTTTTCAAAATCCGAGTGGATTCTAGAGACATTGTATTCACAATCTTAAAAATCGTATTATCAGAGAGCGGGTTTGAGAAGAATACGGCAATATCTACATCCGAATCTTCTCTTGGATTTCCTGATGCCCATGAACCAAACAAGAAAGCTATTTCCACATGAAGCATCTCCGCATTTTGTATAAAATAGGATTTGAGTGACTTGATTATCTCAGTTCTTTTTTCCATTTCATTCTTTCAGCAGGTTTGTAAAAAAGGAGGAAAACTCATTGTACGAAGTTTTAATCTTATTCATCGATGTCGCCAGAATCCTGGAAAATCCCCTCAATTCCCCCTTTACATAGGGAGACTTTATATCATTCCCTCCGTTTTGAAAAGGAGGAGCGAGAATAAATTATTACATGTTAAACCCTTACTAAAAATGGCTTTTTTTGTCAAACTATTTTCATCTGTATTCATACGAAAATTACTGTGTATCCATCCATAAATGGGTCTTTTCTGTAATCTCGCATCAGACTCAGATGTAAGGACACATTGCAATGTACCCTTTCTTACCCGATGTGTTCCTGAGTTCAATTTTCACTTCCCTTGACAGTGAGAAAAAATTCATTTTTGAACGGGCACTATCTTATAAAGTTAGTCTGGGTAACGGTAAATCTCAAACTGTCTGATCATCCTTGCCTGCGTTGTGGGCGTGCTCGCTCTTATCAGGGAAATGAATCTCTTCTGCGATTCTCCATCAGTGAAATAAGAGACCACTACCCGAGGTTTGATCAGTTTTGCTATTTGAGCAGCATTTTCAAGGGAATTTCCTGAATACAACAATATGTGAGGTTTGTGCATCTTCCCGATCCTTGCCATTTCCGGAAATGGTCTGCTGTCACTTGGATGGAATATCCTGATCCTATTCTGGACGGAGATCATGAAGGAGAGGGGTTTATTGGCAGCGTGTTCGCAATGCATCCCATGAATTTCGAAGTCCTTGATTGAAAAATGTTCTCCAACATTCAGAATCCTCGTATCGATCCCCTCAAGCCTCTGAGCTGCGAATTGAGTTGTCACGATAGGGGCCTTTGTCTTCATATACAGTTTCTTTACCAGTGCAGGTGAAAAATGGTCATAGTGTTCATGAGTAATGATAATCACGTCTGCCTGGAAGTGTTTGCCCGGATCAATTGATACAGGATCAAAGACCAGCGTTGCCTGGGCTGTCTTGATGACTATGGCGGAATACGAGTTTATCCATGCAATGGCAACCTCTCCCTGTGGAACATTCAGGCTAAATATCTCCATAACTGACATATCTGTTCGACCTCAAAATAGAAAACCGGGAACCGTTAATAGTTACGCTCATTCCTTTAGCTGTTCAACTGAATTGTTTCTCTGACATGTTAAACTCATTCTATCATTTTTGTCGATTCAGGCCAGTATGAATATTGCCAGTATGAAAATATTGTATTCTAACTGGCATATATATTGCGCACTAGAACTCTTCAGGACCTCTCATAATAGTCATTTTATAGACTTTTTGGTCTTTATATGAGTGAATTACACATGAGACATATTACCAAAACAGGGGGATGGTGTATGGTGATGATACCTGGAAATAATACATTTATTTTTCATGTTGGAAAAGATATTTTTCGATGGACAGTCGTATTGTTTATTGCTTGTCTCTGTATTTTCTTGATTTCATGTAGTTCTGAGAGTGATAATGATTATGAAGAATTTACAATCACTGGCCGAGTGGCAAAGGGCCCGATATCTCATGCCTCTGTTACGATATATAAAATTCAATCAGATGGGACTCGTGGAGAGTTGGTTGCCGGACCCTTTTTAACCGATTCCAATGGTGATTGGACCTGGAAACTGCCCGATTCGAATTCAGGGCCTTTCGAGGCGGTTGCAAGGGGCGGCCGTTTCAAGAATGAAGCGACCAAAGAAGAAGTACTCCTTAAAGAGTCCGATGAAATGTTAGGGATTATTGATCCTCATGAAAGTTCATCTGTGGCAGTTACTCCTTTGACACATGCAATTTTGCTCGCATCAAAATATATGAAGGAATATGATGTTTCGTTGACAATTCAAGAAGCTGTTGAGCAGACCATTAGTGACGCAACCATGGCTTTTGGGTTTAATCCTACAACTGAAAGATTCTTTGATCCTGAAAATATCCCTGATAATGCTACGGATGAACAGAAGAAATACACATACAACCTTATGGAATCCTGTAGTTCATAAGAAGCAACGAACGATGCAAGTAGCCGGTAAGTGGTGAACTTGATTCATCGCACAGTTGAAAAGATTTCATTGTCCGAAAAATGAGTACTGAGGGTCTGCATAAAAAATAGTCAAACATTTTGGCATTCCATCTTCGGACCACCTTTGAATGTTCCTCAATCACAAAATCCTCGAAACAGGTACTCCTGTTTCTGCAGTTTTGTTCAGTCGGAGTATGCAATCTGGCCTAAAATCCGTCAACTGTTGATATTGGAGGAATGATTCGCTGAATTATGAAAAAACTGAATGATGCCCGTGTGAGGAATTACAGAAGATATTTGGGGTGTGTATTAAGAACACACGCACAAGAGTGAAAATTTGTCCACAAAGACTCTACCAGATGCGAATGTCATGCCAATATGTTTTATATGGTATTGTTTACATCTTGAATCATTCTGAATATCCCTGTAAGATTTTTTTCCTTTGTCAGAAGACCCGAGTCCAGAATCATTTGATATACACCGAATTTGTCATACCATCCGATACTCAACAACCTGTTGTCCAAGTCATACATCTCTGTTAAGTCCTCTTTGATATCAGGAGTTGCAGGATTATCATAAACAACAGCTATAAGCCCTTCCGGGAACAGTCTGGGAAAAGCAGCCTGCCATGAAGAATAATCCGGAACTATGTCTGGGACTTGAACCTTTTGCCCTTCAAAGACTTCGATCTCTCTTGCATTTGTAATTCCAACAGCGCTTACCAAAAGAAACATGAGGACAAAAAGCCCCATAGTGGTTGAAATACAACTGTACAGGTTCTGTCTCCGCTCCAGCATTTTTGAAACCTCCTTGCCATTTATCGTTGGAAAATGCGGCTCCATATACCTCGCCTTAATGTGAGATACAACAGCAACAATTGATTCCTCATCATGGTGAAATGCAACTTATATGCCAAAGAACATAATTATGTTAATTCGAAAAAATCTGAGTAAAAATAAAAAAATAAAAGCAAATCAAATAAAAAAATAATAAGCAGAACTATTAAATGTAATTTAGTAAAAAAATAAATTATTTTGATCCTGAATAACATGTCATGAAAGAGATGGAGAATAAGGAAGAAAAGTATTTATTACAGCCATCAAATTACCATATACTGACTTGATTGAGTCTTGAGAGAATCCATCTTGAATTATTGAGGCTATAAATCGACAACAAACATGAACTCAAGATGGTGTAAGAACAGGAAGTGCCTGTTAATCAACCATATGGGAGTTTGTGTGAGGAAAGAATGAAACAGTCACAATCTTGACACGAGGGTATTATTTTTGACAAAAGTCTGTTTTTATATTGGAAATCCTTTAGGTGGGTCTCTATAGGGAGTATTTGCCGTAAATTGCTGTTTTCTGTAATCCATACACCTATCAGTATGGCTGAACGCAGACAGGTGAAACTCATGTTTTGGGCAGATTACAATATGACACTGTTTGTCTAATGT
>JAXHSZ010000432.1:0-5649 GCA_034190725.1 Thermodesulfobacteriota bacterium | reverse complement strand
CTTTGCCCGAATACCCAAGCTGATCCGGTTTAAAATCCTCTATTCAGTCATTTGCTTTTCCCTCTGGGAATAACTGGAATACACCAATGCTACGGTTCGATAGATCATATGGGCGAATTTTGAAAACGGCAGGTAGGCTATGAGATAAAACACGAGAACGAGATGGATAAAATAGAGCGAATATGCAATAACAGCGACATCAGCCAATCTTGTAAGCTCTGTAAGCAACCCTGAGATGGCTACTGCATACACCATAATAATGAACACCCAATCGAAGTATGAGCTCGTGCTTTTATCCTCCTCTTCTTTGAGTCTGTTGGAAATGACTATTGTGCAACCTGCAATGAGAGCTACTGCACCTAAGTTCGCCAATATTTTTATGGGATTCAACTGGGCAAGGGGGAGCATATGTTCAATCCTAATGAAATAGATACCCAAAAAGACGATCCCAGTCACTACCGCGAGAGCTATAAAGCTGTAGAAGATGAGCAAGTGAGCAAGATACCTGAATTTGTTCTTATCACAATCCATGAACTTGGAATGTTTAAAGATGTCAATAATGGTCGGGACAACGTGAAGCTTTATGAAATCTCCCACAGGAAGACCCTTTGATTCGCAGGGGTGAACACCCTCCTTCATACCGTTCCAGAATTTCCCGACTCCCACAATAAGAGATATGACAACCAGTATGGAAACCATGATAAAGACTGGATCAACGATATAATGGGGGACAAACTTTTCAAAGACTATTGGACCCTCGGGAATATTTAAATGGCCCGTAATCCCCAAAAGAAACAGGAATAGAACCACAGGGAAAGCCAAAAGGAGAGGCAGATACTTTCCTTCACTGAGTGCTTTGCCTAAAAAGCTTGGAGCTGAATAATGGGTAAAACTGTAGTTTCTGATTGCGGCAAGAACATCTCCAGGTTTTGCTCCTCGGGGACAGTAAACAGAGCAGTCATTACATTGATGACAGAGCCAAACATCTGGGTCTTTCATCAATCTGTCCTTCAGTCCCCACTGTGCCCATATCATCTCCTTCCTGGGGAAGGGACTCCTTTCCGGGGAAAGATTACAAACCACGGAACATGTTGCGCATTGGAAACACTTCTTGAGTGTGTCTCCTCCAAAGCCCACGATCTTTCTGACAAAACTCATATCAGGTTCAACCAGTTGTCTGTCCGCCATTTTATCACCTCAAAGTATTGTGTTAACCGTTCACGGTTTACGGTTATCGGTTAAAAAAACAGAAGGGAGAGAGAGGAGAGTTGCATTCAATATCCAAAATGTTTCAACCGTTGTATAGTTCATTGAAAAAACTGTGAACCGTGAACCGACAACCGCAAACAATTACCCTTAAACTGTAAACTGTAACGGTAACATCTATGCCGTTTAGAACTCCTTATATGGATTTGGGCCAACTTCCTCTATTTTGTCCAAGAAATCATCAAATATACCCGGCAGCTGATCGTATTCATCAATGGATAGCTCGAGTATGCGTATCCTTTCAGATTCAAGGCGAAGTCTATCCAGAGTCTCTTTTATCTTTCCCATTCTGTAGTTTGCCAACTCACTTCCCTTAACGAAATGGCATTGATAATCATCTCCGTATTTACAGCCGATAAGAAGGACTCCATCAATACCTTTTGAAAGGGCATCGGCTATCCAAACCAGATTGACATTACCCAAACATCTCAGAGGGATCACCCTTACATACGGATTGTAAGAAAGGCGCTTTCTCCCAACAATGTCCAATGAAGGATACGCATCATTCTCACAGAGGAATGCAATTACTCTTGGCTTTTCCTCATCCTCTTCCGGTACTTCAACAGATTTCAGCATAGAGCCTATAATGTCCACTGAGTAGTCTTTAAAGGATATGATCCTCTCAGGACACGACCCCATACAGATACCACATCTTCGGCATCTGGTCGGGTTGGGTAACGGGTTACCCTTTTCATCTTCATTGTACATCCCAAATGGACATTCCTCCGTACATCTCTTGCATTGGGTACACCTTGACATATACAGGTCAGGATAACTCATATCTCCTGCCCTTGGATGCACCGCCTTACCCTGGGATGTGAGTTGAACGCATTGTATCGCTTTGAATGCGGCACCCGTCCCATCATCAGCACAGGCCCCACTGTCCATGGGCTGTCTTCCGCATCCTGCAACATATATCCCCGTTCTTCTGCTCTCATATGGAAAACATATGTAATGTGAGTCTGGAAATCCGTACATCAAACTGGGCAGCTCAGGTCCCTGTCTGTAATTCAGGTTAAGGATATCAGATGGTATGATAACGTCCGTTGGTGCCTCTTCCTCTTCCTTCTTCTCGTCAGGCTGTTCTTCCGCTTCTTCTACGACTATCTCTTTCCTCTCGATCCCGGCTGAAGGTACCATACCCGTTGCCAGGACAACCATGTCCGCTTTTATCTGAATATTCTCTCCGAGAAGGGTATTATCCACATCTATCACCATGTTCTTATCAGAATCTTCAGTGACACCCACAACTTCACCCTTTGTCAGGAAAACGCCTTCATCTTCCTGTATCTTCTTATAGAAGATCTCATTTTGAGCCAGGGTCCTTATATCTTTGTACAGAATATAAACCTTTGCATCTTTATCCAGTTCCCTTATATATCTCGCCTGTTTCAATGAGGTAAGACAACAATACGACGAGCAATAAGGCAGATGATTGCTGTCCCTCGATCCGGCGCATTGGATAAATGCTATGCTTTTTGCTTCTTTTCCATCTGATGGTTTTGTAAACTTGCCGTTTGAAGCCATCTCTTCAACCGATAAATTTGTTACAACATTTGGGTACTTCCCGAAACCGAGATGCCCCAGTTTTGCGGCATCATAAGGCTCCCATCCTGTAGCCTCAACTATCGCCCCTACTCTTACTGTTTCTGAGTTTCCATTTTTGCTTATGGTAACATCAAAGAGGCCGGGGCCACCTTCAGTCTTTTCTACTTTGGCATCAGTATATACTTTAATCTTCGTATTTGACTTCACCTCTTTAATCTTCGACTCTATGCCTGTTTCCTGAAGATCCAAATAAGGCGGGCTCTTTGGAAATTGCTTCCAGAGCTTTGCCATCCATCCACCCAGTTCCGGTTGTTTTTCAACGAGAATTACATCAGACCCCGCCTTTGCAGCTTCAATTGCAGAGGTCATTCCAGTAATTCCGCCTCCCACAACCATTATGGTCTTATCTATCTCTTCACTGAAAGGCTCAAGAGGTTCCATCTTTTGGGCCTTGACAATCCCCATCCTCATATAGTCTTCCGCAAGCATCTGTGTATCTTCATCATTTGGAGGATGACACCAGACAACATGCTCTCTCAGATTGATCCTCTCCATTGAAATGGCAGTGGGATCGTATGTGAAGATCTCCGTCTTTTCCCTGGGGGAACATGCAGCTACAACAACAGTATTTACCCCTTCCTTTTCGATATCGTTCGATACGATGGAGGAACCCTCTTTACCACACAGCATAGGGTGATTCTTGCATATGGGTACCTTGTATTCAGAAGTAGCCACATTGGCCAGAGCATCCATATCAAGGGATTCCCCTATCTCACAACCACTACATATGTAAACCCCGATTTTTTTATCCATAGGTTACCTCCTTAAAGTACTTTGAATGGCCTTTAGAGCCGCCCCTGTAGAATCCTGCACAGACTGCGCAACACCAGTCGGTCTCCTGGCACAACCGGCACCATATATGCCTGTTTTCGCCGGATCAGAAACCACAAAACCAAATTCATCACATGTAATATCAACGGGAATATTTCCTCCCAGTGTGTTGGGAACGATGCCCGTTGCCAGCACTACGAGGTCTGCTTCCGCTTTAATCTTCTCGCCTAACAATGTATCTTCTACCTCTACAACAGGATTCTTTGTAGCGGGGTCTTCTTCAACCTTTGCCACCTTTCCTTTAATAAGGGAAACATTCTCATCTGTTTGAACTCGTGCTAAAAATTCTTCAAATCTTCCAAGAGCCCTTAAATCAATGTAAAATATTTTCACTTTTGAATCAGGATACTGTTCCCTGACATAGGTAGCCTGTTTCAGAGAGGCCAGACAGCATACACCAGAGCAATACGGAAGATGATTCTCATCTCTTGAACCGGCACATTGAGCAAAAATAACGTTCTCTACTTCTTTTCCATCTGAAGGTCTCAGTATCTTTCCTCCAGTGGGCCCGTTTAGGGACGCCAATCGTTCCATCATAACATTTGTGATAACATTCTCACATTCTGTGAATCCCAGATTGTCTATGTTTGCGGGATCATATGGTCGCCAACCTGTGGTGACAACTATGCCGCCCACATTCACATTAATGGTCTCGGGCTGCATATCCAGATCCACAGCATCGTATTTACATGCATCCAGACACTTCTTTGCTTCATCCGTCCCGATAATTTCCGGAGAAATCACATATCTTTGGGGAAATGCCATATCGTAAGGAATAAAAACGGCCTTCGTCTTATTCATATCCAGGTTGAAGTCATTTGAGATTTCCGTTGTACATACCTTGGCACATTCACCGCAAGCTGTACAGTTTTCATTGACGTACCTGGGGTTCACCTTGATGGCTACCTGATAATTTCCTTCCTCCCCGGAAACCGATTCTACCTCAGCCATTGTATAGCACTCAATATTTGGGTTTTTCTTGATCCTTTTAAAGTTTATCTCTAAACCACAGCTGGGAGGACAGAGTTTTGTATAGTACTTGTTGAGTCTGGCTACCCTTCCACCAAGAAAAGGCTCCTTTTCCACAAGCACAACCCTACAACCGGCTTCAGCAGCTTCTATGGCTGTGGTAAGCCCACTGATCCCCCCTCCGATAACTAGAATACCTTCTCCAAAAACTCCTCTCTCCACCATATCCCTCCTCACTTATAAATTTAGGGTCTGTCATAAATATATGTACCACCTATTTTATAAAAGACACTTATGTAACGATGTCTTATAAAGGAGACCCACGGTCTTCGGCCTCAGTTTGACGCTCCTCTCTTTTATATTCTTCCTTTACTTGCAATGTTTCCTCAAGCATCAGGATATATTTCAGGTATTTGAATCCAAACTTCATCAGTGCTATTTCATCAATTTGTATCTTTTCGATTTCTTCTTTATCAACCTCAAGAATATCAAGTAATTTACTCTCAAAAACAAATTTTTTGAACTTATCTATATCATAACTTGCCATGTAAAGCATGGACTGTTTCCTTGAATCGAGTTTGGACTGCTCAGATGTGTTCCTCCTCAACTGGATTTCCTTCCACTCCCTGTTCATCTCATCATAAAGATCAGCTCCCTGATCAATCCTCCAACTCCCTATTGTCCACTCTTTTTCCCCCTGATAACCAAGACAATTTGGATCTCTTATAAAAAAGTAAAATTCTTCATTTACAGGTCCTTCATCTGACTCAACTATAATAAGACCCTGACCGATAGGATAATAGCGACAATTTGAGGGCCGGTCCTCATAAATACCGCAGCCTTCGGATGAAATAAAGGGACATCCGCCTTTATCATCGTCCTCAACCTTAAGTACTGCGAAAGGATGCGAGTTCACTTCATCTACATATGTATAGGTGTATTTTTCGAGAAATTCCCCTGAAGAGACTCCCAACC
>JAXHSZ010000431.1:0-5988 GCA_034190725.1 Thermodesulfobacteriota bacterium | reverse complement strand
GATTGAAACATGGATCAGGTACAGGAGCTGATCGTTGCAGACCTATTGAAGAGTAAATTCCATTAAAACAAGGATTGAAACTTGAGCTCTTAAAAAGTCAGCTACCTCTTTGTGGATAATTGAAGAGTAAATTCCATTAAAACAAGGATTGAAACTAGTTTCAATAGACACGTCTCATATTGCTATCCATATTGAAGAGTAAATTCCATTAAAACAAGGATTGAAACACAGACATGAGCCCATCAATGACAACATTTTTAAAATTGAAGAGTAAATTCCATTAAAACAAGGATTGAAACTCATATACTCCCAAGCGAAACAAATACCACATTGGATTGAAGAGTAAATTCCATTAAAACAAGGATTGAAACGGAGAAACAGAATACCGCTCAATCCTCACAGAACATATTGAAGAGTAAATTCCATTAAAACAAGGATTGAAACGTCCCTATACAGGGTTAACTGCACGTGAGGGCAAGGAATTGAAGAGTAAATTCCATTAAAACAAGGATTGAAACACTGGTAGATATTGGGGAGTAGACTTAAAAAGGAGGATTGAAGAGTAAATTCCATTAAAACAAGGATTGAAACGGCATAATCGAGCCAGGGGAAAACATGCGATATCATTGAAGAGTAAATTCCATTAAAACAAGGATTGAAACAGGGGTAAGTCGAAAGTAAAGAAACGAATAACCTGATTGAAGAGTAAATTCCATTAAAACAAGGATTGAAACCTTTTGACTTACCCCTTAATCTTTTTTCGAGTTGCATTGAAGAGTAAATTCCATTAAAACAAGGATTGAAACTTCTAACCTCTTGAATGTTGGATTCAACAATATAACACGTGATAAGGGGTGGGATGATCGAGGTTGTCAAATGTAAAGGGAAGGACAATTCCATAAAAAGATGCCTGGAAAAATTCGTTATCATTGGGATTTCGATTGATATCCGAGTCAGGTTTGATATGAAGAGAGCATCATTATCTCAGTATTTATTCACAAGATACGTCATATAAGCTTCACGGACCCGTCTGAGGCATTCGTTTAACTGGCCTGTGAATTCTTTTGCGTTGCTTTCGATCCCAAGTACACGTTTTGCCAATGCAGTCAGCTCAGCAGGGTCCTGGGGGATTGAGTGAATCTGCCGATCTTCAAGGATCTGGAGGCAATGCTCCACCCGCCTCAGGAACACATAATCTTCCTGCAACCGGGCACTCACTGCTTCTGGCAGGATTTGCGCGTCCTTCAGAGAATCAAGTGCTTCCAGTGTGTTCCCGTTGATCAGTCCGGGATCACTTGGTCCGTGGATGAGTTGGAGCCCTTGCACGAGAAATTCAATGTCTCTCAGACCTCCGGGTCCACTTTTCACGTCGGCACCGGAACCCCGCAGATTTGAATGTATTGTAATGGCTGTCCTGCGCATCCTGTCTATGGAACGGACGATATCGTTACTGTCGCGTGGAAGAAGCAGAAACTCCCTGATCTGGGCGAGAAAATCACTGCCCACATCAAGGTTCCCTGCGATCGGGCGCATCTTGAGCGCAGCCTGTGTTTCCCACAAAGATGCATTGTTTTGAGAGTAACGAACAAGACTGGAAACGGACGGGACCAACTCCCCTGCGGACCCGTAAGGTCGCAATCGCAAATCCACCCGATACGCATACCCTTCTTCCGTGTGGGAAGAGAGATCAGACCGCACTTTTTCCATGAGCTTTTTGAACAGGGGAGGAAAGAGACCTGCTTGATTTTGTTCGAAATCCGCGCGCACTGCCCTGTCATCGTATGTGCCCAACAGATCGATGTCGGAACTGTAGTTGAGCTCGCTTCCGCCAAGCTTTCCCTGGGCCAGGATGCAGAAATACTTCAAGGGATCACTGTTCTCAGAAGGGACTTTTGCATTCTTTTCCAAGTCCTTCCATGCCCTTTCAAGGGCCGCCTGGGTAACGGCCTCGGCCAATAGAGACAACTCAAGCATGACCTCTTTGGTGGTAACTCCGAGGTAAATGTCTCGGGTGCCTATCCTGAGTATCTCTCTCCGCCGAAAGCGGCGCAGCTCATTGAGCCATTCACAGTGTTCCCTGCAATTTTCTGAAAGAGCGGCCAATTCCTCTTCCATGTCTTTTTTTATTCTGAGCTTATGAACATTATCAGGATTTGTGACCCATTCAAGGAATTCCGGGTTCTTTATCAAAGTATCGGCCAGGAATTGACTCCCCGAAAATATGGTGAGAAGAATCCGAAGTCCCATGGGTTGAGAGAGGAGGGTTTCATAGTGTTTCTCCGGGTCCGGCAGTGACCCGAGAAATCGTTCCCAGTTGTTCAGGGCCATATCCGGGTCTGGTTTTCTTCGAAGGATATCACAGGCAAGAATGGCAAGTTTGGCAAATGTATCTCTTCGGTTTTTCTCTCCTGCGAGATGTTTCAGGTTGAGATAGGCCCTCTCAGGATCTTTGAATCCCGCATCCGAGAGAATCTGCCTGGAGATGTCCTGAGTGATGTTCTCGGAGAGGACCAGATCCGCCACGTTCCCCTTTGCAGGGCCGGGCAGTGAATCGCGTCCGAAATGATTTTTCACAAAAGCCCGGATCGCAGCAGTATGCGTTTCAAAGTCCAGATAGAGTTGTTGTGCCGGTTCAGACATTCCTTCCTTTTTATATCCTATTCTTCTTGCAAGGTGGACAAATTCATCGGAGTCCACCGGCGGAAGAAAGAGGTCCATGGCCGAACCCCGAAGCATGCGCATACCGTTGATAAGGCATCTGAGAAAATTGTACGCAGCGGAGAGCCTCTTGCATTCTTCTTCGGGCAGAACCCCGGCCTCTTTCAGGGCGAGGAGCGCTTTGTGAATCTGTGGGGTCCTGAGTGCAGGTATATCCTTCCCGTACATAATTTGGAGTATCTGTACATCGTATTCCAGGTCCACCAAACCGCCCGGACTGAATTTTGCATTGAGTTTTCCGCCCTGGGTTTTTTCCTGGAACTGTTTTTCCCGAAGGTCCCTCAGCTCTTTCAAGTCAATATTCTTCGATGCATAGATCATCTCGTCCCTGAGCCGCTCCACCCGGGATTGCAGGGCTTTCTCGCCCCCTATGGCCCGTAGACGAACAAGTGCCAGGCGCTCGTATGAATGGGATTGACCGCCCGGACCGTAGTAACGGCAAAAACTTTCAAGGCTGCACGCCAGAGGACCGGCATTCCCGTATGGACGGAGTCTGAGGTCGATATGAAATATCCCCTCCCTCTTGGCATGAATTGCTTTGAGCGTCTCTCTGACCAGGTAGTTGAAGAATTCGGAATTCTCTATGGGATCTTTACCGTCCGTCTTGCCATTATCACTGTAGACAAAGAGCAACTCAATGTCGGATGCATATCCCAATGCGGCGCCACCGAGTTTGCCTAACCCCAGTATGGCGAAGGTCACCTCCATTCCGGCTATGGTTCTCGGCGTGCCGAATCGATTGATCAGGTGTTCGTAAGCGAGATCCACGGCTCTGTTTACAACCAATTCAGCAAGGGATGTGAGTTTTTCCGCAAATACGTTAAAGTCCACGTCCGGATTGAGGATATGATCCAGATCCACTAGAAATATTTCTCTGTCCTTGAATTCATTAAGGAGTCTGTATTTCTCTTCGATGAGAGAGGTCTTACTCAGGGTTGTGTCGAGGTTTTGCTTGAGGATTTGTATGGGGGAGCTGAACCGCTGCCGGTCCACCCGGGGCCCCAGCATCGGCAGGAGGGTCTCGTGCTGGAGGCGGATAAAGTCCTCCCATAAGAAATCGCTCGTACCCAAAAGCCTTGCCAGATCCTGGAGTGCCAGGGGATTGGAGAGTAATTCCAATCGTTCTTTCTCATTGCCCGGTAATTTGAGAATCTCCTCTACGAGTGTGTCAAAGCGACAGAGGGCGGTGTATGGGTCAGGCGCCCTTCCCAAAAAGAAAGTGAACTGTTTTGTGAGCAATACTGAAAGTTTCACCCGGTCCAATACTTCGGAATCTTCAATCTTATGTCCGCGAGAATCAACGAGATCGATCTCATCCCGGATACGGTTTTTGATGGTTCGTATCGTCACGTGCTCTATGGATATGTCATGCAGGGAGAGGGCATTGGTGAGCGAATAGAGGAATGCCGGCGTGTCATCTGAGACCACCTTCAGACGGGTATAGCTGCCGCTTTCATTATCAACCTCTATGTGAACCGGATACAACCCTGCATGGGAATCGATACCGAAGTCGGACAGTTTTTCGGCCACCATCTCATTGACGCGGGATTTTGCCTCATTCACTGAATCCTTGTCTTCTCTCTCCAACAGGCTTATTATCTCTCGCATCTTGTCTTGCAGTTGCCGCGCCCATGAGTCAAAGGAGAGAGACGTATCCACTGTTCCGGAGAAATGATCGACAATTCTTCGCCGTCTCATTGGATCCAGTAAAGATGTCCGGCTTCGTCCGGGTCTTCTCCGGGGCAAGTTCTTTGCGGGTATGCGGGCCGCTCTTGCATAAGTGAAGACAACCCCGGACATGATACTGAAGCCCATGCCGGTTAATACCCCTGTGATAAGGGAGAATTCAGAGGGGTAATCGAAAGCGAGTACCGTGCAATCCACGTGCCCGTTCCCTTTTGCCTTGATCAGAACATCCACCGGATGCCGGGGAGACAGAAAAGCGAGTCCGCACAGATGGCGGCAGAGCTGTTCGTGGTCAAAGCTCTGAAAATAGACGTTGTCGAGACGCAAGAGGTGCTGTTCAATGAACTTTTCATCAACTTCAGGGCATGCGCTTTTCAGGGTTTCCTTTGTTGGTTTCATGCTGTTGTCATCGGTGAATCAGAGTACTCCATATATTCAGGGTTTGAGAAAGCGGCTCTCATCCGCCGTATCTTCTGGGATTATATTGTAAAAGGGACTTATGGGTTTGTCAATGATAAGTGATTTTTCACACAACAAAGGGGGCCCTTTGTATCTTGGGTCTCGGGCCCCCTTTTAAGATAATGTAAGCTTTTTTTACTGTATGTGCCCCGTCAATCCGACTGAGCCGGTGATCCTTTAAATGTCATAATACAGGGCAAACTCCCACGGATGTGGACGAAGATCAAGTGCCTGCACTTCTCTGGTCATCTTATAATCGATCCAGGTTTCGATGACATCCGACGTAAACACATCACCGGTCAGCAGAAACTCATGATCCGCCTCTAGGGCGTTCAGCACATCGCGCAGAGTGCCGGGTGTTTGGGGCACCTTTGCCAGCTCTTCCGGCGGAAGATCGTAGATATCCTTGTCCAGGGGCTCACCCGGATCGATCTTGTTCTTGATCCCATCAATCACGGCCATTAACATGGCGGAGAAGGCCAGGTATGGATTGCAACTGGGATCAGGGCATCGGAACTCAATCCGTTTGCTTTTTGGAGAGGGTGAGTACATTGGTATACGTACTGCTGCACTTCGATTTCTCCTGGAATATGCAAGATTTACAGGTGCTTCGAAGCCCGGAACCAGCCTCTTGTAACTGTTGGTGGTGGGGTTTGAAAATGCCAGAATAGCGGGAGCATGTTTCAAAAGACCACCGATGGCATGCATGGCCATCTCAGACAGGCCTGCATACCCGTCCCCTGCAAACAGGTTTGTGCCGTCCTTCCAGATCGATATATGAACATGCATACCGCTGCCGTTGTCGTTGAATATGGGCTTCGGCATGAAGGTCACTGTTTTGTTGTACTTCCTGGCCACGTTTTTTATGACGTACTTATATTTTAAGAGATTGTCCGCCATCTCCACCAAAGGGCCGAAGCGCATGTCTATTTCCGCCTGCCCACCGGTGGCCACTTCGTGATGCTGGGCTTCTGTCTCCACTCCGATTTTTTCCAGGGTCAGTACCATCTCGGTTCGGATATCCTGCTGGCTGTCTGCGGGAGGTACGGGGAAATAGCCTTCTTTATACCGGGGCTTGTACCCAAGGTTCGGGTTTTCCATGCGTCCGGTGTTCCAACGACCCTC
>JAXHSZ010000430.1:0-12153 GCA_034190725.1 Thermodesulfobacteriota bacterium | reverse complement strand
CCCATTCATAATATTCGGGCAAGCTTAAGCGGATCTCACACTTTCCGGACGGTACTTTGAGCTCCATTGGGGTTCTTCCTCTGAATGACCCATTTACAAAAATTTGCGCCCCTGACGGAGAACTGTCTACCTTTAAAAGAGATGACACAACGGTTTTCGTTTTGGTCGTCGGGTCATCAATAGAATTTTTCTCGGTTATCAAATAATAGGAGAGCCCTCCTGCAACAGCCATGACAATGCACACTATGAATACAAGGAGTGGAATTCGTCTGGATTTCTCTTTTTCGGAGTGCTGCCTCACACCCGTTGGCTTCTCCTCTTGAATACAAGTCCTAAGAGCCTCAGCCATAAATTCCCCCCTTTGAAAACGCTTATTCAGGTTCTTATCCAGGCTTTTCATTATAAGCTGAGATAACTCTTGTGAGATAGAACAATTTATTCTTGCTGGATCAACTGGCGTGTTTTGGGTGATTGCTCTGAAAATGGCAGTCATGTTGTTAGCTCTGAAAGGCCTTATCCCAGTAGTGAGCTCATAAAGGATGACTCCTAGAGAGTAAAGGTCTGAACGTCCATCTGATTTCCTGCCCATCACCTGTTCAGGCGACATATATGCCGGCGTACCAAGGATCTCTCCAGATTGAGTTAGCTGGGTGGTAGCAGGATCCTCAACACGGGCGATGCCGAAATCAGTGATCTTTGCCTGTCCATTAGGTGTCAATATGATATTGCCTGGTTTGATATCTCGGTGAACAATCCTTTGTCGATGGGCATAATCAAGGGCTTCAGCTACTTGAATACAAAGATTCACAGCATCTTCGATGTCTAAACTTTCTTGTTTAATCAACTCATTCAGAGGATTTCCTTCCAAGAACTCCATAGCTATATATATCGTATCGTGATCTTGTCCCACATCATAGACGGCGACGATGTTGGGATGAGAGAGCCGACCGATGACCTTAGCTTCTTTCAAGAATCTCTGAATGAAGTTCTCACTGGTCAGCCGGTCATGCCGCAAGACTTTTAACGCTACCACCCGATCGATCTGAGGATCATGTGCCTTGTAAATGACTCCCATGGCCCCCTTCCCAAGCTCTTCTATAATGTGATAACGGCCATAATTCACGGTGTTATCTCTTCCTCATGTAACTTTTCAATAACAACGGGAAACAGGTGTGAAGTTTACCTCAATTTGTCGAAAAGTCACTCTCTTACAAAGTCTATGATAGTCTCTAATGGAATTAAAAAACCAACAGAGTCCGTTCCCCGATATCTACCCATAACCATTGCAACTAAATGCCCTTGAACATCAAATACTGGACTTCCGCTACTTCCCGGGTAGATTTCCATATTAACTTTCCACAAAAGGAGATTATTCACACGTCTGGGAAGCCCGTCCATGACTCCCGAGTAAACGGTTCGTCCATAGTTGGCAGTACAACCGATGGAATAAAGCCTTTCTCCTATACTCAAGAGATTCCGCCCTTTGTCCAGAGGGATAAAGGAGTCCTGCTTTATGTTCACATAAACAAGGGCCAAGTCTCTCTGGAGATCCTTTTTGACTATATGTCCTGTAATTTCACGCCCGTCATAAAGAATGACTTTGATTTCTTTGACTGCTTCTAGGTCATGAGCTGTACATATGATCAAATTTTCGTCATTATAAAAGAAACCTGAAATCTGTACAGTACTGTTTTTCCGCTTTGCTTTGATACAAACAACTGACTCAATTTGAGATAAGACAGTAATTGGGATCCCTTGATGTAAATTTCCTGTTTCAGAGAGGGATCCCTTGATGTATTCTGAAACATGATTCCAGAATTCCTTGAGCTTAGTCTTGTCCGGTTCCTCATTAACAAAACAACCAGCTTCAACTTTGGTTGCGAGGGGAGAATGACGAGTCAAAGAGATTCGCCAGATCTCTTTTACCTTTACAGCGGTTATTTGAACCCTGTTTGCTTCCGGCATGTCGCCCCTGACCTGAAAACCAGAATTGGTAAACCAATCAAGAAGAACCTCCTTGATCTCTGTCATGGGCAGAGGGTACAATCTCGTTGAATCTTGAGTATCAGCAACAGGTGGAAAACCAATAAATATGAGAAACAAAAACAGGATGAACGTTTTCTTGGCACTTTTTATGATCATATAATTTTTAATTAGATTACTATAATATTATTATCGTACTTCCAGCCGATTAACCTGATGCGAAAAGATACTCTGCTTTCTGATGGAAAGTGATATCAGATAATAAGATTTATTGTATCACACCGTAATCCATCATGTTGGATGGTCTCATGTTGGACAAGGAAGGAGTCTTTATTAAGTTGTTCCAGATAGTCTTGAGTATCGTCACGAACTTTATCACTCAATTATTAATACCATCTTTTCTGATTTCAAGAAGCAGAATTCCTCAGATGCAGCAATATTTCGAAGCCTTTGGGAAAAGGGGGGTAAAGCCTATCGTAACGATATCGGTTGAAACATATGGATTTTTTACTGTAGCTCTATAAAGGAGAGCTCTGCTTCTTTCTCAGTTGAGTAAGAGCCAAAGATCACTGATTTGGGGAATCCTTTTACCTTAACAAAATATGATGTCTGAAAATCGACTTCATTCTGCACGGACCATGCTACATACTCTTTTTCATCGAGAATCAATCTCATACCCTTCATAGGATAATTGAGCACTGAATCCTTCGGCAGAGACCCTTTAGGCCCAACAGCATGAAAAGTGATCTCACCGCAATTCACTCCAAAAATAGCTCCAGACCAAGGTAAATTATAAGGCCCAACCTCAAACCATTGTCCGATATGGGCATTTCCATGGATGTTCAAACGATATTCCGGCGATATCTCCTTGGGAGGAGCATGAGTCTTAGCAACCAGCTTTGCCCCTAAGCTTGTATCCGAGGCGGACAAGACATCGACTCCTTTCAATACAGTGGTGAGGGTATCAGGAGACAAGTCTTCTCCTTCCGTCTGAATGATAAATATGGGGAAAGAAAGCTCTCTTTGAGCTTGAACAGCGATGGTCAAAAGGGAGAGCCCATATCGAATGGTTGGGGTATTTAAGTTCTCATCAGATGCCAGAATAGCCCAGAAGATGATACTTGAATCAATTAGTCTGTCCCTTGCTTTAATCCATGCCAGTTCCTCCAAGTTATCCTCCCAAAAATGCCCGTTGGCTTCAAGGCCATAGGTTTTCAGATGTGATATGAGCTTTGTTACTGTTTCGTTAGAGGAACTCAGTGAAGTAAGCCATACTTTTTTCATCTTTTGAACCTTTTTCCACTTGATAGGTTATCCAAAGAAATATTTTACTTTTTCACGACATCTGATTAAAAAACCATATGATGTGAGAGTCCACTCCTTTTTTAAAGGTTTTGGTCATTGCCCCTTTGGCAATTCTCATTGGATTAATCCCTCTGGCCTTGTGAAAATTGTCAGGGTAGATTTTCAATTCCATAAGTAGTGACTAACGAAAACTTTGTAAAAGTGAATTGCCCACATCCTATTTTGGTTGATATTTTACTAAGAATTTATAGTATAATGTTATTAAGTTGTCAATGCTGAAATAGTGCCAGAGTTGAGTCGTCAAAAGTAGATATCATATAAAGGACATTTCCCCTGAGAAATTAAATCCACTCTATTGGATACATCCTTTGTGTTATGCAGCTTATTTACTAATGCCCATCCAAAAACTCACGGTTCCACCTCACTAACATACTGGACACAAAAATAACTCAATGACACGTCTCAATCAAAAACTCAGCCAAGGTTTATGATAATTGGCTGAGGCATCAAGTCCCTAAACTACCTCCTGAAGATTGTGTCGTAGCTGGACCGACTCTGTCTGAGCAAGTAACCTCTAAAATCCCTCAAATGTATTTTCAAAGACCAATCCCTTCAATATTGTCTTTCTTGTTTACATTCGTTAACCTTTATCTTAATCTTTCCCACTTATTTGGGAGACTCATTTTTTTAAATTTTTGTCGTTCTGCACTTTATTCTTAACAAGATGCTCTTTTTTTGCTATGATTCAGATCATTTTAATATATCGCCTTATCAATGCTCTAAGGTGAATAACCGCTTGATCTTCCTGTATATAACGTTGGTTTTATAATGAGAATTAATTTGCCTTTCACATCTGAAAATTCCACAGCACAGCACTCACCAGGTTCTGAATCGCAGACATGGTGGCGCCGTTATTTGTCTTGATACACAACCAGATATACAACTGCAGCTCTTTCTGTTAAGTTGTTTAGGACCAACGTTATGTATTAAAATATCTCAACCAAATCTTTTTCAATATATATAGAGAAATGTATTCTGCTCTTTTGTCCTCCTTTTCTGTTTCGCATCATGTCTTTCAATAAGAGGAGAACATGCAATGAGATTACAAAAATGTATCATTTCTATGGTCTGTCTGGTTTCCTTCTTTTCTCTTCATGTGGAAGCTCTCGGAAGTACACAGCAGCCGTCGGATGCCGCCTCAGCACAAATGAAAGGAAGAAGGACCTTAGAAGCATTAGGCCGGAATCCGGGAGATTCGGTGACAAGCAAATCCTCTTCCACGAACACCCAGAAGGACGCTCCCTGGCGATTAAAGGTTCTGGATGGAATCAGAGACCAGGAATATCATATCACCCGTTACGAGAAAGATGACGGAGAGGGAATAGGTGATGTATATCAGGCCTGTAACAGAACGTGCAACCTGAGAGCATACTTTACTTCAAAAGGGACACGGATCATAAACCGAACAGATGCACCCTCTGCTTGGAGTGCAGGCTTTGCCCTTATGGGGATTGCAAGGGAGAAGGTTATAAGGCCCCTTCCTGAGGACAAAAGACCTACAATAGACGGGTCCCGCATTGAATACAAGCGAGGTTTTGTGACGGAGTGGTACGAGAACAGTGACCAGGGACTCGAACAGGGATTCACCATCCATAAAAAAGTTGCGGGAAGGGGCCCTCTTTACATATGTCTTCTTACCCACGGGAATCTGACTCCCGTCATTGTCGGAGATGGACGGACTGTGGATTTCCTTACTTCTGCAGGAGCAATAACCCTGAGATACGATGGTCTGAAGGCATTCGACAGCGAAGGAAGGGTATTGCCCAGTAATTTTGAGCTTGCAGGCCCCACCCTGAAAATCATGGTGGATGACACTCTCGCCCTCTATCCAATATTGGTGGATCCTTTGTTGACGACACCCACATGGACTGCTGAAGCAAACCAGCCGAACTCCGGCTTTGGCTATTCCGTATGCACTGCAGGTGATGTGAACGGAGACGGATATGATGATGTGATTATCGGGGCACGCAAGTATGACAATGGAGAGACTGATGAAGGGATGGTATTTTTGTATTACGGGTCTGCACAAGGTTTATCCGTTACCGCGGATTGGACGGCGGAAGGAGACCAGGTAGAGGCTGAGTTCGGCTATTCCGTATGTACGGCGGGTGATGTGAACGGAGACGGGTATGACGATGTGATTGTCGGGGCGCGCAAGTATGATAATGGCGAGGCTGATGAAGGGATGGTGTTTTTGTATTACGGATCGGTACAAGGTTTGTCCACTGCTGCGGATTGGACAGCGGAAGGAGACCAGGCAGAGGCTGAGTTCGGCTATTCCGTATGTACGGCGGGTGATGTGAACGGAGACGGGTATGACGATGTGATTGTCGGGGCGCGCAAGTATGATAATGGAGAGGCTGATGAAGGGATGGTGTTCTTGTATTACGGGTCTGTACAAGGTTTGCCCGTTACCGCAGATTGGGCAGCAGAGGGTGACCAGGCAGAAGCGGGTTTCGGCGTTTCAGTGTCTACGGCGGGAGATGTGAATGGGGATGGATTTGACGACGTCATTGTGGGAGCACGAGGCTACGACAACGGTCAGACGGATGAGGGGATGGTCTTCGTGTATTACGGGTCTGCACAAGGTTTGTCCATTAATGCGGATTGGACGGCGGAAGGAGACCAGGCAGTAGCATACTTTGGTCGATCCGTTTCTGCGGCGGGTGACGTGAATGGAGACGGATACGACGATGTGATCGTGGGAGCGTACAAATACGACGGTGGCCATACAAACGAAGGGAAGGTATTCGTGTATCACGGCTCCGGAGGTGGTCTTTCTGACGAAGAGGACTGGTCTGCAGAGGGGAACCAGAGTTCCGCGTACTTTGGTTTTTCCGTTTCTTCGGCGGGCGATGTTGATGTTGACGGGTTTGACGATGTTATCGTGGGGGCGCCCGGGTATGACAATGGTGAACCGGATGAGGGCATAGTCTTTTTTTATGGTGGGTCCTCGCAGGGGCTTTCTCCTGTGGCGGATTGGACCTCGGAAGGGAATCAGGCCGGTGCTGAGTTCGGCTTTTCCGTTTCTTCGGCGGGTGATATAAATAATGACTTGTATGATGAGGTGATTATCGGCTCGCAAAGGTACGGTCAGGGAGAGATAGATGAAGGGGTTGCCTTCATGTATACAGTGAATCGCCGACCTACACGCCCCACTGCAGTCACACCGGTAGACGAGGCCGTTGTGGCGGGCGGAACTGTGACATTGCGTGCAAGCGCCTACGCTGACCCTGAAGACGACACTCATATAATGAGTCATTGGCGTGTGAGGCGGTCAGATCAGATTGCTCTGTTTTACGAGGTGAGTTCTTCGGCCGATCTTACGGAACACACTGTTACCGGACTTGACGACGGCTTCAAATATTTATGGCAGGTGGGGTATGAAGACTCAGCGAATAATGTCTCCTGGTCTGAAGAATACACGTTTAAGATGGGCATATCAGAACAGGGAACCATACCCCCGATCTCCCCTGGAACGGGTATAGGGGATTTTACAATGGTGTCCTTTGTACACTGGCCTGACGATCCTGCGGCACCGAATGTCTTCGGAATTGCGTATGACCCCATGTACTTCAGAATAGGGACATACGACCCGGTTATGGAGGCGTATATTGAATATAATAACGATTTGAAGGTTGAACCGGGGAGGGCATACTGGGTTCTCGCAAGGGACGGTCTTGAATTTACATATCAGGGGGTTCAGGTAAACCTATTCAATGATGTTTACGTGAGTCTGAGCTATAATGCTGATACGGGAAACGGCTGGAATATGATCGCTTGTCCCAATGGGAGAGACTATTCATGGAATAACCTGGAAGTGGTGGAGTATGATAAAGACGGCAATACCCTCTTTGGCCCCGCAGTCATCTCCGCTCTTCCGGATCAAAATGATTACTTGGACAAGCAACTGTGGAGATGGGAAGACGGATCGTACCACTCGGACACAAGCGCAATGACGAGAAATCAGGGTTACTGGGTGAAAGCAATGCGAGCAAACCTATACATCAAATTTCCTGGAGACACGGCAAGACACTCCACCACCCCACCTGATGCACGCGACCCATTTCTCAGTGAGACGACAGGACAAGAAAGGCGACTAGACCCTGAAACGTCAGATGCTGTCAACGATTCCGGGGAGTCACCACCCCAACCCATAGGAGGCCTTCTCACTGATTCAAATGGAGAAGTGTCTTCCAGCATGAACTGCTTTATCAGCGAAGCTGCATTCGGTTCGTCTTTGAGATCCCGTGACAAAACACCGGGACAGTCTCGCAGACGTTTTTTCCACGCCAATACTTGGAGCAGAATATTGTGGGAACTGTATGAAGTGGTCTTCCTCCCATCTGTTGACTCCATGGAGAAACGCTGATTTTTCAATGCAGGGTGCAGATATCACATTTCACAAAGGCAGAACAAGGGAGCGGTCTGAGTTGAATTTGTTATTGGTTAATAGTTCATGGTTCATGGTTGTTCTTCTTATGAGCCATCAACCACGATATATGGCTGAGGATTCCTACCTATAATGTAGTGAAATATAATATGCTGAAATCAAGATAAAACTGATTTCCTATTAAGGACAATTCTATGGGAATACTGATAAGATTCTTCTTGATCATCCTGGCTGTTTTTGTCGTCTTTCCTGTGAGTTATGGAGCTGATGAAGGGAGCAGATATTTTGATCTGGGTCTCTTTGCATATGAAGACGGAGACTTTGTGAAGGCTGAGGGTCATTTTTTGAGGGCTTTGGAGATGAATTCCCGGAATCCTCGTTATCACTATTATCTCGGTAAAACATACTTGAAAACGGAACAGTATAAGAAGGCAAGGAAATCCATGAACACCGCATGGAACCTGGATCCGGAAATTCCGGGCTTGAAATATGATGTGGCCTTATTGGGTTATAAGACATTCAACTATGTCCGGGCCGCCAATCTTTTTGCCGAGATAGTCAAAGCTGACCCTTCAAATACTTTAGCACAGTACCATGCAGGCATGAGCCTATACAAGCTGAACCAGTATGAGGAAGCGGTCGGATATCTGGAGGAGGCTTTGGATGGTGATCTTTCCCTGAGGGAACGTGCATATTATTATACCGGTATCTGCTTTCAGAAGATGGGAAAAATAAACAAAGCCCTTGCAATGTTCGAATATGTCCGGGACCATGCAGATTCTGAAAAACTGGTTGAGTACGCAAAAAAAAAGATTGAGCGTCTTTCAAAGAAGCCCCTTGACCTTTATCTTAAGGTGGGTTTTAAGTATGACGACAATATTCGACTCGACCCCTTGGATCAGGACATCTATTCAGACGAAGAAGATTTTCTCACAGAGGTGTTTTTTTTCGGTCGGTACAACATGGTCGACAACAGCACATTTCGATTGGGCACCGGTTATTCTCATTTTCAAACACTTCACCTCGACCTGGAAGAATATGATCTGATAGCGAGTGCATTCAATTTGTATGCGAAATACCTTTATGAGTCCTATACATTTGGCTTTTCTTATCTTCCGTATTACTACTGGGTGGAATATGACAGATATCTGTTCCGGCACGAGTTGAGACCTGAAGTCAGTTGGAGAATCAGTAATGTCTTCTCCATGAGACTATCCTATAGTCTTTTTGTAAATGACTATCTTCAAGACGATGACAGGGACGGGCGCACTCATGAAACCTCTTTGGATGTTCATTATGGGCTTGCCGATAAGCTCGGATATCTTTTTGTGGGTGGTATGTATGAAAAGAACAGTGCGGATCACAGCAACTATGAATACGGACAGACGGGAGCCAAGTTTGGAGCATCATTGAATCTTCCGTTGGACATCCGTATGAAATTAACGGTAAAATTATACGACAGAGACTATGATTCGGAAGATTCCATATACAACATAAAGCGAGAGGATGAAAAATATATCGGTACGATGGCGGTATCCCGCAGAATTCTCTATAAATGGTTGACTCTCTCCGGCCGGTATGATTATACGGAAAATGATTCCAACATTGATGACTATGCGTACAGGAAGAATGCTGTGAGCATGATTCTGACTGCGATATACTGAGGTGAGAGCCAAAGCATAATGGATACTCAAACAAGCGACTGCTCCGTTTTTGTTGTTTTGATGAGTCCTCATGTGTCAGATTTCACTGCTTTATCGGTCGGAATACACAACGACGTACTGTAATGTACGACTTGCGCGGATTCTTGCCTCTGGCCGTATGAAATCTCACATCTCATTCCTGGATGGACACTCCCTAATGTCCATCTAGAAATGAGATATTTTCTGAAATGTCAAGGAAGACGAAGATTTTAACCGCAGGAATACATTGGGTATGTAGGGGCACGTTGCTACGTGCCCTTACATCTGAGTCTGATGCAGAGATTGCAGAAAATAGCCATTTATGGACAGACACTCTCTCAACCTGTTGACAGTAAGGAAAGAAAACAGATGTCAGGAAAAAGAATCGTCTTCCCAGTTCTCAGCCTATTTTTTTTGGTTGTGTTCGCTTGTTCGGGGATACATCAAAGAGATGTTCCCACGAGTCATGGTCATCACAATGAGACGATATCCGGACTAAAGGAAGAACTGACAAGAGCCCCAGGTTCCGTTACGATACGAAACAGACTTGGCCTTGCGTACCTGAAGACAGGTCGCTATGCTGAAGCAGCGGATGAATTCACCAGAGTACTGGAGATGGACCCGGACAACGCGCTTGCGGTCTTTCGTTTGGGCCTGGTTTTCATAAACAATGATGAGATGAACAAAGCCATTGATCTATGGCAAGGATACAGTAACAGATATCAACCACATGTTGAAAAAGAGATCTGTCAACACCTGACTCTCCTGAAGATCGCAGAGAGTCACAGGGCGGCCCGGGAGGCCCTTGTTTCAGAAGAGAAACTCATGACCGTGACGCCTCCACCTCACTCTGTTGCTGTCACATACTATCAGGACCTTTCACCCGATAGATCCCTTCGCGCTTTTCAGAAAGGCTTGGCTGCCATGGTCATAACGAACCTCTCTAACGTTGAGTCAATAGAAGTGGTTGAACGATTGCGTATGCATGCTCTCCTGCAAGAGATAGAACTTGCCGGAACCGGCATTGTGAGTGACACCGCTGCGCCAAGGGTAGGGAGGTTACTGGGTGCGGAAAACATCATCATAGGCAGTCTCGATACAGGCAGCATTCGTGCGACAACCACGGTTGTTTCCGTCAGTGAAGACGGCATTCTCTCCACAAATGTCATTTCTGTTGAGAAAGAGAACTTTTATGAACTCCCGGCGATGATCACAAAGGAAGTGATAAAAGCAATAGGCGGACAGCTCTCTTCTTCAGAGGAGGATGCCATAAGCGAGCCGTATACAAAGGTATATGAAGCCTTTATTCGTTTTGGCGAGGCTATTGATGCTTTGGATTCCGGGAATTGGCAGAAATCCAATGAACTCCTTGAAAAGGCCATAACAGCAGATCCTGGTTTCTCTTTGGCAAGGGAGGTCAGGGATATAACACCTGAGAGTGAGTCTCCGGATGCGGAAACCCTGAAGCGCATGAATGCAAAGCAACTTTCAAAACATATCGAGACCGCCATGGATACAACCATCTCCTCGAAAGTGGAAGAGGAGATAGACCATCTCGAATACGTGGAAGAAATACAAGAAGAGATGGAAGAGCCTGAGATTTCGGAAGAAGAGGAAGTATTGGAACAAGAAGAATTATTTCTGAATGAGCAGAATGAGGTCGCTGAAGAAATACGTGAAGAAACCTTGCATGAGATATCAGACCTGCCTCAATTCCCCTCAGTACCAGAATAAAAAATCCTTTTTCAACATTTGGATACTTTTTCCTAATCCCTTAATAGGTTAATATCAAAATAGAAAATAGGGTCACCTATTAAAGGGTAAGTCAAGAGAAAAAACACCTCTCCATCCGAAAAAAACAGTCCAAAATCATACTCCCTTTTTCCCTTGGCTTCTCTGCCTCAGCCCAGTACAGCTTCTGTTTTCTCCTCAGTATCCGCACCCGTTACTTCTATCTTACTCGGTTATTCTACTCATGCACTGTTGATGCGCACCAGTCACCCATCGGGATCAAGGTCGAACCATCATGATTTTTGAGCAAAGTAAGACAGTATAATCCCATTAAGTTTCACAGTACCGTTCCTCAGACATCTGAAGTGCCTATTGTCTCACTTCACCTGAACCAATGAATGTATCACATGGAAACTCATATATTTTCAAAGATTCCATGTGATAGGTCGACCCCTGGCAGTATGTTCTGCCCCAGAAAATCATCGGTTCCATGTTGTGTCCAATTGAATGTGTTACATATCTCGTGGTTTTTAACCAACCCTTGTGTGGCTCACAACATGGGCGAATCAGTGAAAGAAAACTGTCTCTGCCTAGTATATGGTCCGGTGCGGCAGATACTAATCAAGCCTAATGGATTCTATACCAACCCCTATGCCGGTTCACTGCCGCACCAATTCTGATTACCCAAAGAGCTTTACCGGATCATACGGCACTTGATCACGCATGATGTAGTATGACGCCCTGGCAAGTTTATTGCTCAACGCCTTGGTCGCAACAAAAGTGTTGGTTTTCATTTTCTTGCGATGATAGAAGCTCTTTGAATAAGAACAATGAATCTTTGAAAAATGAGCTGCCTCTACATATGCCCAAGATAAGTATTTATTGCCGTTCTTGCTGTTGCTTTTCCCATTGGAAAGCCTTTCAGCCTTAACACACCGACAGTAAGAAGAATAATCTCCCACCTTAAGAAACCGACTTATTTCTCCCACCTCCAACATT
>JAXHSZ010000043.1:0-3383 GCA_034190725.1 Thermodesulfobacteriota bacterium | reverse complement strand
GTTTACATATTTCATTGAGTTTTTACATCAGATACATGTTCAATATATAATCACCACTTTGCTTTCTGTCAACAATAATACGCTAAAATGTGATATTGAACCAGTTTTATCTTATCATCTGACGGTTTATACTGCTTCTCTTGGTGAGTGTAAAAACATTTACGCTGCTTCATAGAATTCCATATATAAATATCAATTTGTTATCAGATGAGATCCATAATAATATTTGCAAATGTACGATTTACTCGGACTCCTTCCTTTAGCCTTGTGAAATTCAGTATCTGAAAACCTATTGAACACTCTTCTGATGTCTCATGAGACACTTTCGTATCAAATCTTAATCTGAAACATGTCACATCTTTTTCGAATATATTTCCTTGGTATTGTACCTATGGAGCAGTTGGATTGAACTCTGTATAACTATATGAATTGTATAATGATTTCGATACTCATTCTTTTACTTTCTGGGAGTGCGTTACCCATTCAATCATCTTCTATTGAGACTTTTTCTATGTAGATGCTGATGCATCTATAAAGAAAAGCATTCAATATCAATCTGTTAGAGCTATATAACTCCATAGGATGAATATGTATCACCGTGTGTCTCTTGATACGTGGATTCATTGGGTATTCATTCCATACTCAGGTAATGTAACATTTTATTATTTAAGGTTATTTAAAATCAATTAGTCACTTTTTATACTGGCATGAATCTTGAAAATACAAATCTGAATGACTGGTAAACCTTTCAAATAAAGGGTAATTTAGACCTTGCTAATTCTTTTTCCTTTTAACCGCAGTTTCTTTTTCATACCAAAAAGTAATGGGCCATAGATTCAGCTTCATGAAAAACATCGCCTGGGTTCGATTCTGACTCTTGTAGAGGAATTATACTTCAAGGACAGTTTTTACAGACTGATTGAAAAACTCATAACGATAAAGTATTGCTGTGATAATACCATTCCAAAATAATTTCAACCTTTGCAGTTGAGTTGGATTATTTTAAGTGCAGACTCTTGGTTCATTTGTTTATTATACTCAATAACCTTGCAAATACCTCATAGGATATACACATGATGCAACCCCTATTACACATAAAAGTTTATGGCAGCTTGTGGTTTATAAGAAGGAAGCAAACGAAACAAGGGAACGACAAGCTGCCAAACTTCGTAATTATACAGATTGAATAATTTCTAAGGATGTGCTCAGAATGAAACCATGTGATGAAAGTATCAAAAAGATTCTTGAGCTGACTAAGGGTATGCTTGACTTAGCAGATGAGGGGGATGCCGTAAGGGAAGATCCGGGATGCGGAGTCCTTTATGGTGTAGTTCGTGATTCGGCTTACAAAATTAAGAAGTTGGCAGAGACTGAAAAAGAAGCACACATAAAGAAAGGGTGGTGGAAATGAATTGAATACATGAAAATTCATAGTTCGTGTCCATCCATAAATGGCTATTTTCCGCAATCTCTGCGTCAGACTCAGATGTAAGGGCACATTGCGATGTGCCCCTACATACGCAAAGTATTCCTGCGGTTAAAATCTTCGTCTTCCTTGACTGTGTAAAAAATATCTCATTTCTGAATGGACACTCGTTCATTCCTCATGTTCACTTCATGGACGAATTGAAACATTAAAAACGGAGAGGGAATAATGGGAAGCAAGAAGAGAGTACTCATTGTTGGAGGAGTAGCTGGTGGCGCTTCTTGTGCTGCCCGTTCCCGAAGGCTTTCGGAAGAGGCTGATATAGTTGTCTTTGAGAAAGGGCCGTATGTATCCTTTGCAAATTGTGGTCTGCCGTATTACGTTGGAGATATCATAACTGAGGAGGAAGATCTCTTTCTGGCAACACCGGAATTGTTTAAAAAAAGGTTCAATATCGATGTTCGTGTGGAAAATCAGGTCCTGTCCATTGATCGAGAAAAGAAGCAAGTGGAAGTGAAGAATCTACAGACCGGTACTGATTATCACGAAGGATATGACACCCTTGTTCTTTCACCAGGAGCAGAACCCATTCGTCCTCCCCTCCCAGGTATCGACCTCCCTGGAATTTTTACTCTTCGGACGGTTCCTGACAGTCGAGAGATCAGAAACTGGATTGCAGAAAGAACGGTGAAGCATACTGTCATAGTAGGGGGTGGATTTATCGGTTTGGAGATGGCTGAGAACCTTGTGAAACGGGGCATACAAGTAACGATTGTGGAGATGATGCCCCATGTGCTTCCTGTGCTTGACCAGGAAATGGCTGCATCGATTCATACATGCCTGACGGATAATGGGGTATCTCTCCGTTTGAATGACCCTGTAAGCGGATTTAAAGAAAGCGAAGGAGGGCCGATTTCTCTGGAACTGAAGTCAGGCGACACCTTGGCTGCAGACATGGTCATTCTTGTCATTGGCGTTCGACCTGATATTGATCTTGCAAAGAGGGCAGGGCTTGAAATCGGATCAAGAGGAGGAATTCGCGTTGATGACCAGATGCGTACGAGTGATGAGCGCATATGGGCTGTCGGTGATGCAGTGGAAAGCATAGATTTCATTACGGGTGAATGGGGACTCGTACCCCTGGCGGGTCCTGCTAATCGACAGGGACGGATTGCTGCTGATGTGATTTTTGGTCGTGATTCCAGGTTTCGCGGTGTTCAAGGCACTGCGGTCTGTGCTGTGTTTGATATGACCATTGCTCTGACCGGGATCAGTGAAAAGACCCTCAATCGGCTCTGTGAAGAGGGACGAATGGGAAAATATGAAAAAGTATACCTCCACCCGGGACATCATGTGGGATACTATCCCGGCTCTGAAAATATTTCTTTGAAACTTCTCTTTTCTTTGGAAGACGGGTCGATCCTGGGGGCCCAGGCTGTTGGTAAAGCAGGTGTTGAAAAACGTATTGATGTGATTGCAATGGCCATTCAAAGGAAATCTACTGTATTTGACCTGGAAGAGGCTGAACTGTGCTATTCTCCCCAGTTTGGTGCGGCAAAAGATCCGGTTAACTTTGCCGGAATGGTTGCTGCCAATACTTTACGGGGTGATTCGCCCATATCTCATTGGGAAAAGATACAGGAATTCGAAGGTTTGATTCTCGATGTCCGCGACGATGAAGAGTTCAAAGAGGACAATTTCAAAGGGGCAATGAATATCCCATTGGGGGAGCTTCGTCAACGAATGTATGAGTTGGCCGGAGACCAAATGATATTGGCTTACTGCGAAGTCGGCCAGAGATCCTACTATGCCACTCGTATGTTACGTCAAAGTGGATTTAACGTGAGAAATCTTTCGGGTGGATTCAAGACCTTCAAGGCGTTTCAACAATGTAACAAAGAATGAAGTAACGTATCAAAAAGTCCAGGAACACGCCGTGGCTCACAGGGGAGCTACG
>JAXHSZ010000429.1:0-3778 GCA_034190725.1 Thermodesulfobacteriota bacterium | reverse complement strand
GTTTCGAATCGAACTCACTGAAGGGGTGGCTTCACTTTCGTCCACTTCGAATCGTTTTTTACTCCATATTCAGCAACCTACAACCTCTCGTGACGGAAAGAATCGCTCAATTTAGGTAATAATAATGAGTCCAATTGATCATTTTTACCTCTTTCATTCTTTCCTTTCACTGATCTTCCTCCCCTTAAAACTCAGACAAAAGTAACAAAATTTCTCATTTCTAGGTGATCATTAAAACTACGGTACAAATTTAACCTTGATTTCTGATTCCCATAGTGCTACTGTCTTTCAAATTGCCTGAATTCAGAGCGTATCAAAGAAATGTCTGGCAATGAACATGTTATATCTGGAGTATTGCATCTCATGGCTGGAAATATGCAAATACAGGTTTTGTGTATGCCTGTGACCGATCTTCCCTGAGTCCAGGTAAAAATTAAGGAGGTGATGAGATTTGACAGAAAAGATTTTTATTGATGGCAACGAGGCCGTTGGGCGTGGAGCGATCATGGCAGGGTGTAAATACTTTTTTGGCTATCCCATTACTCCTCAGAACGAGATCCCCGAATACTTCTCTCGTGAGTTACCCAAAGTAGGGGGAGTCTATCTCCAATCTGAAGGAGAAACAGCAGCAGGATTCATGCTCCTGGGAGGTGCATTGTCAGGTGCCCGTTGTATGACCAGTACTTCGAGTCCTGGATTCAGTCTCATGCAAGAGGCGATCTCTCATATGGCGGCATCGGAATTACCCGCAGTGATAGTAGAGGTTATGCGTCTCGGTCCCGGGGCCGGAACTACACAACAAGGGCAGACTGATTACCGTCAGGTTACAAAAGGCGGAGGGCATGGGGCTTATCGCAGCATTGTCCTTGCCCCCTCTTCGGTACAGGAAGTCTTTGATTTTGTCCAGGAAGCTTTTTATCTGGCTGAAAAGTACCGTATTCTGGTGATTGTCCTTATGGACTTTATTTTAGGCCGAATGTCCGAACTGATAGATCACAGACCTGTGAATTTTGATGAATTGCCTGAAAAGGAGTGGGCCCTTAAGGGAAAAGGGAGGAAGGGCGGCAGAACCACCCAGATTCTTTCAGGAGTACTTGCGATCCCACCATTCTTTGAAAGGCAGATTGAAAAATACAATACAATAACAAATACACTCACCAGACATGAGACCTACTGTACCGATGATGCGGAGTTGTTGGTTGTGGCATACGGCTCCTCGGCAAGATCTTCTCAGGATGCAGTGGATATGGCCAGAGAAGAGGGGTTGAAAGCCGGATTATTGCGGCCCATAACTCTGTGGCCCTTCCCTCAAAAAGCTGTAAAAGAGGAAGGCACCAAAATTGGAAGAATCTTAGTGGTAGAGGATAGCCCCGGCGAATTGGTAGAGGATGTCCGAGCCAGTGTGGGCGATGGGGCTCAGGTGGATCTTCTCAATATACTGGCCCGGCATAATCCCACTCCTCAGGGGCTCATCTTTCCGGAAAGAATTCTCAAGGAGGTGAAAAAACTCATATGACTGAGAAAGAGATGATAAAAGAAGTGGTTTGTGAACCGCCGCGATTGAGACTGGAATTCATGCCTATCATTCACTGCCCTGGTTGCCATTATGGAATCATAGTTCGGATACTCTGCGAAGTGATTGACGAATTGGGAATAGAGGACAGGACAATAGGATTGGGCGGAGGAGGATGTACTGGATTCTGGACCATGTACTTTAATCTTGATATGTTCGGGGGAGTGCATGGCCCCGGGATTGCAATCGCAACCGCCCTGAAGCGGGTTCATCCTGATTCAATTGTATTCGCAGCACAGGGAGACGGAGAAATGGGTGCAATCGGTCTGGGTTATTTTATGGCTGCAACGCTTCGGGGAGAAAAGATCACCACAATATTCCTGAACAATGCATGTTTCGGCACCACAGGCGGACAGATGGCTCCCACCACCCTCCTGGGAATGCCCACAACCACCACCACCCAGGGAAGAGACCCCAAGGTCACCGGATTCCCCTTTCATGGTGCGGAATTGGCAGCCTCAATGAAGGGGACTGCATACTCGGCTCGGGTGAGTGTTCACACCCCGGCCAATCGACAAAAAGCAAAGAAGGCGGTCAGGGAAGCCCTTGAAAAGCAGATGGCAGGCGTGGGATTCACTCTGGTGGAATTTTTATCGGCTTGCCCTGTCAATTGGCGCATGGGCCCAAAGGAATGTCTGGATTTCATTGAAAACCAGATGATTGTGGAATATCCCCTGGGTGTGTTCAAAGATGTGGATTACATAGAAAACCTCTCTGATGAACAGGAGGTGCGGACATGACCAGATTTGAAGTTGCCATTGGCGGCGTAGGAGGACAGGGAAGTCTTCTGGCCGGAAGATTGCTCGCTGAAGCGGGGATGAAAAAATATAAGTATGTGACTTTTTTCCCTAATTATGCCACATTGATGCGGGGCTGGCCAAGTGAGTCCATTACCATTCTTTCGGACAAAGAGATCAGGTCAGCCCTTCGCCTGGATGTACCAAACCTGATCCTGATGCATCCCCAGTTTCTTGACGAGTATCAAAGCAGGGTAAGGCCGGGAGGAATCCTTTTTCTCGACAGTTCTTTGTCCAAAGAAAAGGTGGAACGTGATGATATTAAAGCATATTATCTGCCGGCAACTGAATTAGCCACTGAGATAGGTTCAGGACGAATAGCTAACCTGATACTTCTTGGAGCGTATCTGGAAGCAACCCAAGCCGTTTCCATGGATGCAGTAGAAGGGGCATTGGAAGACCGTGGCAAGGGAATGGGAGCTGAGGCCTGGAAGAATCTATTGCCCCTGAATAAAAAGGCCTTAAAAGAAGGGGCCAGGCTTATCAGAGACTATAAAGATTAATCCATATCATGATAAAGGAGAAAAAAGTGGCAAAAGGAGAGGTTGTCATCAATGAAGCCCTTTGCAAAGGGTGTGAATTATGCATTGTTTTCTGTCCCAAGGATTGTTTTAATCCTTCCAGTGGAAAGATCAATCCTGAAGGGTATCTCTTGCCGGACTTATCTGAACCTGAAAAATGTAACGGCTGTGGAATCTGCGGCTGGATGTGCCCGGATTTGGCAATCAGCGTGTATCGATATAAAGAGAGCAGTGCAAATAACTAATGCTCATCCAGAAATGAGATATTTTTTACAAAGTCAAAGAAGACAAGATTTTGACCACAGAAATACATTAAGTATGTAGGGGCACGTTGCTACGTGCCCTTACATCTGAGTCTGACGCAGAGATTGGGGAAAGAGCCATTTATGGATGGGCACTGGCTTATCTTTATAAGACCCCCTAAAAATCCAGAGGGCTTTTCGCCTCTTTAATCGTCCGACTCTTCACTGTGTGAGTATAGATCATTGTGGTTCGCACATCACTGTGCCCCAACAGCTCCTGAATAGTGCGAATGTCATAATTCGCCTGTAATAAGTGGCTTGCAAAACTGTGGCGAAAAGTGTGGGCCGTAGCCCGTTTACAAATTCTGGCCTTTCCAACCGCCTCTTTAATCGCTTTCTGTAAATGTGTTTCATGCAAATGATACCTTCTGTATTCTCCTGTTTCCGGTACACGGGTCAAATTTTTAGCAGGAAAGAACCATTGCCATATAAACTCCTTTGATGCGTTCAAGTATTTTTTTTCCAATGCATTAATCAAAAATACACCCTCATATTTTCGGTCCAGATCAATCTGGTGTAATACTTTTAACTCTTCAAGATGGTCCCTGAGTTCAGGAAGAATTGTTTCAGGCAGAGGCACGGTTC
>JAXHSZ010000428.1:0-2260 GCA_034190725.1 Thermodesulfobacteriota bacterium | reverse complement strand
ATTAAAGATGTGCGAGATTTTTGGGCTGATTCTGATAACAATATCCGTTACTTATTTACGGCAATTGTCATTACAAATCAATTTAGGTAAGCATCTCTGATTAGCAACGCCAGATTATGCCAAACAGAAAGAAAGATGTCAATGAAATTATCAATAAATATCATGATGTTATCATATTTAGCAGATAATATGCTATTTTAATTATTTGCTGGGGATAGAAATGCACTTATTCGACTCAGCAGACAGGTATTGAATAAGCGCAAAATGAGTGAGAGCAAGTTTGTGAGTAGCTGTTCACGGTTATCAGTTGACGGTTCACGGTTTTTTCGGTGAAATGAATTTTAAAAAGATGTAAGTATGTATTTGTATTCACCGCAGAGACTAAAGGATGCAGAGATGACTTTTTCGCTAAAAAAGTACAGCTTATTTACAGGCTCTTCAACGAAAAAAAAGTAACCATTGTATCCTTTACGTCTCTCCAGGAAAAAACTCAACCGCACAAGTTGAAAGTATTTGACAAGCATGGGAAAATGGTTAAGTATATTGAGAGTTGGTTTATGTAATTTGTAGACCTGGAAGGATTGTTCAAATGGAATTTGAAGCTGTGATCGGGTTGGAGGTGCATGCCCAGCTTCTTACGAAGAGCAAGATATTTTGCAGTTGCTCCACAACGTTCGGAGCGGAGCCGAATACTCACACTTGCCCTGTGTGTCTGGGGATGCCTGGAGTCTTGCCTGTTTTGAACAGGAAAGTGGTAGACTTGACATTGAAGGTTGCCTTGGCGACCCACTGTCGCATTGCATCGTACAGTCGCTTTGCCAGAAAGAATTATTTCTACCCCGATCTTCCCAAAGGATATCAGATATCCCAATACGAACACCCCCTAGCTGAACACGGATATGTTGAGATCAATACTGATGGGAAGCTGAAGAGGATAGGCATCACGCGAATCCATATGGAGGAGGACGCAGGCAAGCTGCTCCATGATGAGGGTGACGGAGACCGCTCGTTCAGTTATGTGGATCTGAACAGAACAGGGGTCCCACTCATAGAGATCGTGAGCGAGCCGGACATCAGAACTCCGGAAGAGGCCGGTGAATACCTGAAGAACCTCAGGAACATTCTCAGATATCTGGATGTGTGTGACGGCAATATGGAGGAGGGGAGCTTTCGATGCGACGCCAATATATCGCTTCGTCCCAATGGACAGGAAGAATTTGGAACGCGCACGGAACTGAAGAACATGAACTCCTTTAAACACGTTCAAAAGGCCCTGGAGTATGAGATAAAAAGACAGACGGAAATCCTTGAGGACGGGGGTTCGGTGATTCAGGAGACGAGACTGTGGGATGAATCCAGGGGCATTACCCTCTCCATGAGAGGTAAGGAAGAAGCCCATGACTACAGATACTTTCCAGATCCGGATCTGGTTCCCCTCACAATAGAAGATCAATGGATCGAAAATGTCAGGAGAGACCTGCCTGAATTGCCGGATGAAAAGAAAGAACGGTTTATAAGAGAGTACCACATACCGGAGTATGACGCCGAAGTCCTCACACGATCCCGGTCCATGGCCGACTATTATGAAGAGTGCGTGGGGCTGTTCAAGAATCCCAAAGTGGTGAGTAACTGGGTGATGGGGGAGCTTCTCAGGAGGTTGAAGGGAGACGACAGGGATGTGGAAGAGTGCCCTGTGACTCCCAGAGCATTGGCTGATATGTTGCAAATGATGGAACAGGGCACCATCAGCGGAAAGATCGCAAAGACCGTATTTACGGAGATGTATGAGACCGGTCGGTCTCCTGCCGAGATCGTACAGGAAAAAGGGCTTGTGCAAGTGACGGACCAGTCTGAGATTCTTGAAGTGGTTGAAAAAGTGCTTGATGAAAACACAAAAGAGGTTGAGGAATACAAGAAGGGGAAGTCAAAGCTGCTCGGTTTCTTTATGGGACAGGTGATGAAAGAGACAAAAGGCAAGGCAAATCCCAAAGTGGTGAATGAACTGTTAAAGAAAAAACTGGATACGTAAGGAGAACCCATGTCATTTAAGACCATTGAATGGAAGGGCGATGCAGTCCTGTTGATTGACCAGACCAAATTACCCAATGAAGAGGTCTACATAGAATGCAAAGACTATCTGCGTGTTGCAAGGGCCATAATGCGGATATTGTTTTTATTCATGATGCCCAACCAGCCGCAATAATTAATGATTTTCCAAATCATAAGGGGAAATGGGTTTGGCGCTGCCATATGGATGCAA
>JAXHSZ010000427.1:0-6899 GCA_034190725.1 Thermodesulfobacteriota bacterium | reverse complement strand
AGTCCTAACGATCACAAGGGGCTGGATTGTGCAAGGATATTCAAACCCGACCTCGATAAAAAGGTCTTTGTCGCCATTACTGATTGGATGAGAGGGGCGAAGTAAGCTTTGGTGCCCTTGTCGCTACCTCTCAGATACTCAACCTGAAAAGGGAAAAAATACAGAATCTTTTGGTTCATGAGATCCCGGCTGCGGTTTTAATGATGGCAGCACAAAAGATGAGAGGCCCTATTTCATATAACTCCAAGGATCATAGCGGTCCTGATTACAGAAGGCTATTCAGAGTGGATGTGGAAAAGAAGAGATTCGTGGGAATAAGTGATTGGATAAAACCAATGATGAAATAAAGAGAGGATGTGACACTTCCTTAAAATGAAAAGGGAGGGAACAAATGATGAGAAAAAGATTCCTAACCATCAGGAGACACTTGTTATTTTTATTCATATTGACTTCGATTTTGCTTTTGTTAATCATTTCTACCGGTTACTCTAAAGAAGTCAGAGGAGTTACTGAGGACACCATTAAGATTGGGATTATGGTAACCCTTACCGGGCCCGCTGCTGATGAAGCACGTTGGCTTTATGAAGCGGAAAAGAATTTCTATAGAAATATCAATGACACAGGAGGAATCCATGGAAGAAAGATCAAGTGGATTGTAGAGGATGATCGTTATCAGGTACCTTCGGCGATTGCAGCTTTCAAAAAGTTGGTCTTTAAAGACAAGGTCCTTTATCTTCAGGGGCCCACAGGCAGTTCCTTGGTAGTCGCGTTGATGACCAAGGCAGAAAAGAATAAGATCCCCATGATAAGTGTTACTGTCGGTGAAAAAATCATTAAGCCGTTCAAGCGGTACAATTTCACCTTGACATCCCTTTATCAAGACCACTCTGCTGTTGTATTCGACTATCTCATGAAGGATTTGAAACTCAAGAATCCCAGAATAGGGTTTGTTTATCCTGATAATGAGTATGGCAAAAGGGCATTGTATGCGGCAAGAGACAATGCCAAGCGGTATGGCATGAAGCTGGTGGATGAAGAGGTGCTCAATGTTGTTGATATTGATGCGACCACTGTTATTCTTGGGCTAAAAAGGGCAAAGGTTGATTGGGTTATCAGCCAGGGGTATAATCTCACAACATCTTTGTTCTTCAAAGACTCGAAGAAATTCGGTTTTTTCCCGAATTATGTCGGCCTGTATGCAGCATGCAATGAAGATGCAATTAAAATGCTCAGAGGTACAAAGATACATTACTATGCAAACCATTGTTACAGTTCCTGGTATGAGAACGTTCCTGGTATTGTCAGGATGAGGGAGATAACACTGGGGTACCATCCTAAAGCTGATAAACTATACCGCAACAAAAGATTGTATTCAGTAGGCTGGTTTTTGTCCTGTATTTTCGCTGAAGGACTGAAAAGGGCAGGCAGGAATTTGAATGGTGAGACCCTTGTGGATGCATTCGAGACCTTCAGAGAGATGGATTTTGGAGGCATAAGCGGCCCAATCACCTATACATCAAAGAGTCACAAAGCGAATAGTTATTCAAAAATGTATAAAGCCGATGTGAATCAAGAGGTCTTCGTTCCTCTTACTGGATGGAGGAAGCCTATGGAAAAGGACTGAGGTTTTGGAACTTTTGTTGTCTGAAGACGAGGTGCCCAAATTGGGAAGTTATTTTGGCCCCATCCCATATTGGAGAACGAACCACACTCATAAAAGTTTTGCCACAACACTTTTCAGAAGGAGGTCAATTATGAAAAGAGGGGGAATACATTCGTATGTTTTTCTGATAATGGTATTTTTTATCGCTGCCACCTTTTCTCTGTGTAATGGAAAGTCATGGGCAAAATCTGCAGAAGCTATCAGAATCGGTGTGGTAATGGATATGACAGGACCTGCGGCTGTGATGGGTATACCATTTACCAATGGATTTAAAAACTACTTCAGACATCTGAATGACATGGGTGGGATAAATGGCCAAAAGGTAAAACTCACCATTGAGGATGACCGTTACTCTATTCCCATGGCTGTTGCGGCGTTCAAGAAGCTGGTCTTCAGAGACAAGGTATTGGCCATTCTGGGCATGGGTGGAACAGGCCAGACAACGGCACTGTTCCCCCATATTGAGAAGCACAAGATTGTGATAATCCCTCTGAGTTGGTCCTGGACAATGACGGATCCAATACGCAAATTCATATTCACCCCCGGAAATGACAATAAAGATGAGATAAATATCATAATGGAATATATTGTGAACACTCTAAAGGCAAAGGATCCCAGGATTGCAGTGATAAGCCCGGATGTGGAATTTGGCAAGTCCGGTGTCAGGGTCGCAAAAGCCAAAGCACAAAAACTCAATGTAGCACTTGTAGGGCAGGAAATAATGGGTGTCGGTGCCATTGACGGGAGTTCTCAGATGTTGAGTCTCAAGAGGAAAAAGGCGACTCATGTGATCATTCTTGAAACCAACGGCGCCACAGTGGCTGCGGTTAGGGCTGCAAAGAGAATCGGGTACTTTCCCAAATACTTTGGTTCCTTCCATGCGTTTGGGGACGAAGTGGCAAAAATAGCAGGCGATGCGGCAAAAGAGGTCCATGGTGCAGCGGCATTTGGTTCATGGTATGACAGTAGTGATGGGATCACTGAGTTGAAGAAAATAACCCTTGGGATACATCCCGAGATTACTCCTCCTAACAGGTACTATGTGAAAGCTTGGATTATATCAAAGATCATGAGAGAAGGTTTAATAAGGGCGGGTGAAGAACTGAATGGTGATTCCATTGCAAATGCCCTGGAAACCATACAGAATCTGGACATGAGCGGTCTCACGGGACCGATAAGCTATAGCCCCACGAAACACAAGGGGAATGATTATGCAAGGTTGTATAAAGCGGATGTGGAGAAAGGGTATTTCGTGCCGATTACTGATTGGGTCACAGCCACACACTAAAAACGGAATCTTATATCCATCTATTTTCAGGGTGAAGAGAGACCAGCCTGCCGACTGTGTTTTGAGAAGCTAAAGAGACACCCATTGAATTATATCCACTGTTACTCAGAAGGTTTTTGACTCCTTCGGCTGCCCTTTGAGGATTGTTGTTCGTTTCACTTATATGAAACAGAATCACATGCTTGAGATCTTTATGGTGTATCTCCTCCAGAAGAGCACCGGCCTGATGATTGGAAAGATGTCCAAGGCGACCTTTGATCCTCTGCTTTACTTCCCATGGGTAGGGTCCGGACTTGAGCATCTCTTCATCGTGATTGGATTCCAATATGAGGAGGTCACACTGCTTGAGTCTCTCTATTACCAGTTTTGTGGCAAAACCCAAGTCCGTAACAATACCGATCTTGAATCCGTTGTATCTTACAGCAAAACCAACTGGATCAGCCGCATCATGGGGGACTGAAAATGGTTGGAAAGAGAGGTCTTTAATGGAGAAGGGTGTTCCGGAGTCGAATTCTCTCACATCTCCTTTGATCTCTTTTCCTTTAATATTGGAAAAGGTAGGGTGATTTATAAATACAGGCAGTTTCAGTTGATTGGAGAGTACTCGAAGACCACAGGTATGGTCCATATGTTCATGAGAGATCACAATAGCATCGAGGTCCTCGCTACGCACATCTATGCTGGCAAGTCTTCTCCGGATTTCTTTTCCACTGAGACCAACATCAATAAGAACTTTTGTATCGCCGGCCTCAATATATATTGCATTCCCCTTGCTTCCACTGGCCAGTGTGCATACTTTCAGGCTGATCTGTGTTTCCTCCAAATGGTATTCTTATCTATATTATGTATATCAGCCAATCTATACCACAATATATTGTGTGTCAAGCAAAATCTTCGAAGCATAGAATACGAAATTTTAAAACTGCTTCGATCACACAGTCAATTTTTGAGGAGTTACTCGACAACTTTTTAAAAGACTGATATATATTTTTTTCTTCTCGTTCACGAATTCAAGGTTTTGATTGCCTTTCTTTTTCTGAATTTGCCTTCAAGTCATCAAAGACAGCGTGAAATCATGAATGTGAGAATTTATACACTATGATTGTGATGTGAGCACTTTAACTCCATATATAAAAGGGGGAGGGGATGCACATGAACTTTGGCTTTTCTGAAGAACAGGAGATGTTGAGGGCAACCATTGGAAAATTTATGAAGAATGAGTGTTCCGTACAATATGTGAGAGAATGCGATGAGGGACAAAAGGTGCCCTTTGAGGTGTTCCATAAGATTGCGGATCAGGGGTGGTTGGGTCTTGCTGTTCCGGAGGAGTATGGGGGCAGCGGAGGTACGATTATAGATTTAGCCATACTCCTTGAAGAGACTGCCAAGGTTTCCCTTGCCCTTGCGGATTTGATATACAGGGCCAGAGTTCATGGAGGGATGAATATTTTGAAATGCGGCACGGAGGAACAGAAAAAGGAGCTTCTTCCAGGGATCGCTGGAGGAAAACTTATATTCTGTATCGGCCTTACTGAACCAAATACCGGATCTGATGCAGCATCTCTCACCACATCGGCTGTGGCTGACGGTGAAGATTATATCATAGTCGGCACAAAGATGTTTACCACCAATATGCACGTTGCTGATTACTGTCTCCTCTATGTCAGGACTGATAAAACAGCCCCGAAGCATAAAGGGATTACCACGTTTCTTGTGGATACGAAAAGTCCGGGCATCAAGATACGTCCTGTACATACCTTGGGTATGAGGGCCACCATTACAAATGAGGTCGTATATGAGAACGTAAGAGTGCCAAAGAGAAACATACTGGGGAAACTGAATGAGGGTTGGACGGTGGCAACAAGTCAATTGGGAGCGGAGAGATTCGGGTTGGCGGCCATGTGCACCGGTGCAGCCCAATCCGTGTTGGATGATGCCCTTCAATATGCCAAGGAGAGGGTTCAATTCGGAAGGCCCATAGGCAAATTTCAAGCAATATCGCACAAGTTGGCTGACATGCAGGTGGAGGTGGATGTGAGCAGACTGCTTACATATCGACTCGCCTGGATGGTCACTCAAGGCACTTCGGATCTGAAAACCGCAGCGATAACCAAATTATATACAGCAGAGGCGTATAAACATGTATCTGATCTGGGGATGCAGATATTGGGCGGTTACGGCTATACTATGGAGTTTGATATGCAGCGTCACTTCAGGGATTCTCGCCTTGTAACCATAGGCGGAGGTTCCTCTGAGATCCAACGAAATATCATTGCGAAATCACTGGGTCTGTGAGAAAAGAAATATCCCTTCATTCAACAGCATTGTCTCATCGGCTGGGGTATGAATCACTGAGGGTCTGTTTTTTATGGAAAAGACGCAAATAGAAGGAGAGAAATAAGTGGAAAACAATACGATTATTTTGGAAAAGAGCGAGGGAATTCAGAAGATCATATTGAATCGTCCCCATGTTTTGAATGCCATGAGTATGGACATGATCGAACACCTCAGGGTGATAATGGAAGACGCAAAAGCGGATGATGAGGTAAAGGTCCTCATCATTACGGGAGCTGGAGAGGCATTTTCTTCAGGAGCCGACCTGACTGATGTACAGGCAAGTTGTTCCTTTGTAAAGGAAGGGTGCCCCAGGGCGCAAAAATTGGTTTTAAGCATATTGGACCTGGAAAAACCTGTTATTGCAGCCGTGAATGGCTATGCTACAGCCGGAGGATGTGAACTGGCTCTTGCATGTGATATAAGGATTGCATCCGAAAAGGCAAAATTTGGGGAACTCTTTATACGGATTGGTCTTATTCCGGGAATGATAGGAGTGTACCTTTTGCCCAGGTTGATCGGCCTTGCCAGGGCGAAGGAGTTTATCTTTACCGGAGATATCATTGATGCAGAGGAAGCCTATCATATTGGTATGGTAAACCGGGTTGTCTCTGCCGAAAGATTGGAATACGAGGTCATGGATATGGCGCAAAGGTTGGCAAAAGGGCCCCTAAAGGCGATTGGCAAGGCCAAGTCTGCGATACACAGGGGATTGGACTCTGACCTGATAGGGACATTAGATCATATGGCTATGATTCAGACCGGATTGTGCGATACCGAAGATCACGCCGAAGGGGTAAATGCCTTTTTAGAAAAGCGCAAACCGCAATTCAAGGGGAGGTAATGGGATATTTTTCTATTGACCAATCATAAACGGTTTATTATTGTAATGCAGAAAACCTCATGACTCTCAAAAATGTTGTTCATTTGAAAGTAGCCTACACGAAATCCACAAAACTACGGATGGATGAGGAGAAGGATCTATGTCAAGTGCGGACGAATGTACCCCCAAAAATACCAAGAAAGGGGTCGTCTTTAATATTCAGAGGTTCAGTATCCATGATGGGCCGGGGATCAGGACAACTGTATTTATGAAAGGTTGCTTCATGAAATGTGCATGGTGTTCCAATCCGGAATCTCAGAAACTCCTTCCCCAGCTCATGGTACGCGATGTTAAATGTACTGTGTGCGGTCGGTGCGCGGAGGCCTGCACTGAACATGCCATATCACTGACGGAAGAACCACGCAGACTGATCGACTGGAGTGTATGCACTCAGTGCATGAAATGTGCAGAGGTATGTATTTATGAGTCTTTGGGTGTTATTGGGAAGTATATGGATGTTGAGGAAATAGTAAATGAAGTGAAGAAGGACGAGATTTTTTATAAAAACTCAGGTGGAGGGGCTACAATCTCTGGAGGAGAGCCATTGTTTCAACATGAGTTTGTTGTAAACCTCCTCAAGGCCCTCAAAGAGGAAGATATTCACACAGCTCTCGATACATGCGGATATGTTTCTTTTGACGTTCTTCAGGAAGCACTTCCCTACGTCGACCTTCTGCTCTTTGATATCAAACATTTGGACGCAGAAGAGCATCGGAGATACACCGGAGTAG
>JAXHSZ010000426.1:0-9215 GCA_034190725.1 Thermodesulfobacteriota bacterium | reverse complement strand
CTTCTTTGATGTTTTGGAATTCCGGAAAAATCTCAAAGACAGGTTTGTACCTATTCGTTCTTTTTTTTATCCGTGTTTGCAAAAGAAGATCTTTGCGGTTCCATGTTTTACTGATCTCAGGCCTTTTGGAAAATATTGGAAGGCTATTCTATTACGGGTACTCAGGAGAAAAGTGTTCGGTGTAGATAAAGATGAACAGTGCTGAGATTGTAGATAAAGGCCTAAAATCAAGCAATTAATAATTATTTTCAGATCACTTTCCCATACGTCAATTCTCCTTGTTCCTTTGCTATTAGTAAGGGCCTTGTCCGAGACCCGGATCAGAATAGTTGAAAGTGTGATTCAAGCATAATATTTCTGCTGAAATGAAACCTTTTAGAGTTTTTTTACAGGAGATTTTCTGATTGAAACGAGTTTTGGTTCTTGGGACCGGTGTAATCACTCTCGGAGTGATTCAGGCGTATGGCAGGGCCGGTATTCAAGTTGTTCATCTTACTTCGAAGCCGGATGATCCTGGAAGCTTTTCAAAGTATGTCCAAGACAGAATAAGAGTTCCTGAGACATCCAAAGAGAAGGAACTGTTAGAATGTCTTTGGAGTCTCCCCAAAGAGTTACAGGGGGTATTGCTTGACGTAACCCATGATCCTGGTATAGTTTTTATTGCGCAAAATCATAGCTTACTGGCAAAATATTATGTTCTGGTGACCCCACCCTGGAAAAATGTCCAAGGGATTATCAATAAGAAAATGCTTTATGTGAAAGCCGATGAGATGGGAGTTCCAACACCTCATACTATCTATCCTGAGACAATTGATGACTTAAACCAAAAAATAGATAGAGTCCAATTCCCATGTATCCTGAAACCATACCAGACGACCGATTTTTATACTGTCTACGAAAAAAAGGTGCTGACAGCAAATGATCCTATTTCTTTAAGAAACAAATTCGCTGAAGTGTCACATTATGGGTTGAATGTCATGGTTTCTGAGATTATTCCCGGACCTGATTCGAATATCTTTGCATATATTTCTTATATTGATCGGACAGGAAGAGTGTTGGCGGATGTATGTGTCCAAAAAATTCAGCAACATCCTTATCGTTTTGGAGTCGGATCAGTCGTAAGGACAGTGCCAATGAATTCGAAACTCAGGGAGTATTCTTTGCGGCTACTTGGTAATAATGGATATTATGGCATCTCAGATGCGGAATTTAAATTTGACAGTCGTGACAAAAAATTTAAGTTGATAGAAATCAACACAAGGAATACATTATTCAACCAGATCTTCAGGAAGGCAGGGATTAATTTCTCATCTATTCAATATGAAGACAATGTGAATAAGAGAAAAGTAGAATTCAATGGATATCAGACAGGAGTTTACTGGATCCATGGTTTCTTTTATATAAAAGAATTTTGGAAAAATATCAAAACCAGGTACACACCTATTCGTTCTTTTTTTTATCCGTGTTTGCAAAAGAAGATCTTTGCGGTTCCATGTTTTGCTGATCTCAGGCCTTTTGGAAAATATTGGAAGGCTATTCTCTTGCGGGTGCTCAGGAGAAAGGTACTCGGTCATAAATGAATATGAACCGTTCCGAAGTAATCCATAAAGGCCTCAAATCGGGAAAATATGTAATTATACTCAGGTCTCTTTCCCAGGCAGCAACTCTCATTGTTACCGTGCTCCTGGTGAGGGCCTTGTCTGAGACCCAGTTTGGAATATATAATCTCTTGTATTCAGTCATTCCTCTCCTCAGTGTGATTGCCTCTTTCGGTCTCACAAATACCCTTCAACGTTATATCCCGGAGTATTATTCCAAAGGTGAATATCAAGTTGCAAACAATCTTTATCGTATAGCCTCCTTGATCCGTCTGTTGTCCAATATTGTTATTTTAGGGCTGTTTCTTTTTTTCTGGAATATCATAGCACCTCTTTTCAAACTGGGCGAATATCGGAACTATTTCATCTTGTTTACCCTTGTTGTTTTTCTTTACATGCAAAGAGAACTTCTTGAAACATGCCTCACCTCATACTTCCTGCATAAGTATACTCAAGCCTTAACGTTGATTTTTGCTGTCATCAAGGCGCTTGGATATGCATTTGTTATTTTGATGGAAATGGATCTCTGGACGGTCATTTCCATTGATCTGTCAGCCCATATTTTCATTTTTATTACGCTCCAGATCATCTACGGGAAAAAGGTTCCCCATAAGACCGACAAGTCAGCAACAATACTGAAGGAGGAAAAGAAACGTCTTCTGCGATATTCAATGTATTATAATCTGAACGATGCAGGTGTGGGATTGTTGGGAGGGAGATTTGATAATTTTATTATTGTTATGTATATGACCCCTGCGGCAGTGGGGGCATATTCGTTCTGTCTGAGAATTTCAGAGATGATAGAACGGATTTTGCCGCTCAATTATTTTATTGGAATTCTCAGACCGGCTTTCTTCTCATTAGGCATGGACCTGGACAGACAACATGTAAATAAATTCTATCAAGCCTTGGTGAAGACCACGTATCTTTTTCATGCCCCAATACTCGTTTTCCTATTTATGTTCGGAACAGAAATGATAAATGTATTGTTTGAAGGGAAATTTATGACTTTTTGGTGGATTCTTTTTTTGATTTTTCTCTTTAAGACAATAAACGCTTTCACTGTGCCTGTCAGCCTGGTTGCTCAACTCAATGAACGGGCAGATATCATCCTGTACAGTAAAATATTTGCCGCATATAATATTTTTGCTGATATTATTTTGATCAAACACTTCGGAGTCCTTGGGGCTGTACTGGCAACCGGTACTGCTCATTTTGGCAAGAATATCTTTATTTGGTATTTTGTTCGAAAGGACGCCACATTCAAGGGCATGGGGACTTTTTTCATGACCCTTACGGGCTATTGGATTGTATTCAGTGGGGGATTGTTCATTCTGAAAAGCGTTTGTTCCGGTCAAATCCTGCTGCTCTGCGCTGGGACTTTCGTGATTATTGTCGGAGTAATCTTGCAATGCAAATTAAAAATCCTGATACCCAGGGAACTTGGTTTGTTGGCCAAACATATTGAGAATCCCTTCTTCAATAAGATATCCGGCTGGCTTTTTAAGGATTGGTGAATGGTCATCTCTGGATGGACACTATTTGGGTTTCAGGTGATATATAATACATCTTGATTGTGTCGCCTTGATATAATCAGTGACTTTTAGGAATCCTTGATTGTAGTCGATGAATGTTTTCTCGTTAAAAAGATAACGGTGTTCTCCTACACCTGGAACAGGGCCACTCGGTTTGTCTGGGGTATATGGCACACTAATGACCAGGGCATTGCGAACATGTGTGAGACACTTGTTTACAATCAGGAATGGATCATCAAAATGTTCGAGCGTTTCAATAATAGTTATGTAATCGTACATATACGGGATCTCTTCCTTGAGTATATTCAACACCATGTATTGAACACCACTGTTTTTTGCTTGTGCTTTAGAAATGCCGACGTCGCTTATATCAATGCCTGTTATTCGTGCTTTTGGAAAACGTTCATGAAGAAGTTCGCACCCATCACCCAATGCACAGCCAATATCCAACAATGTGAATGCTTCATCACATGGGAAAAGATCTAGAATAGGATAGTAGTTCTCATCACGCCAATAATTGTTGTAACGCGATAATCGGACATTCCAATACGCTTTTGAATTCATATTCGTTGAAAAATTTCCATAACGAATACTCTTCTTCAGATACTTTCTGAGATTTTTGTAATATTTTGATTTGCGCGGGTTTGTTCTGAGCTGCATAATCACTTGATTACTTTAAGGCCACCCTTTCAGAAAGCTGAACATGTGCACAAAAAAAGAGGACACGTTCTCTGTTTGAAGAATATTGTGTGATTCATAACAGATATTGTGAGAAAAGAGTAATTAATTCGATATCTTTTTTTTTATGATCCTGAAGAAAGGGAAGATTCCGTGCAGTTGTGCGATCATTTCATTCAATGTGGCATCATCAGAGATGGGCATTACTTTCAATGCATAGATATTGGTACTCGGTCCATTCCACCCTATATCAGTGCTCCTTGCTGAGAGATAGCCAAATTTCTGTAAATAGTGCATCTCCCGTTTTTTATAATTGCCGCCCGGATAGGCAAAATGAGATATGGGTGTTTGTAATAGGTTTTCCAACTCCTCTTTGGATCCGGCAATTTCCTTGAAACACTCTTCATCAGTGCAAGAAGTCAAAATCGGATGGGTTCTGGTGTGAGATTGAAAATCTATTCCAGCTTCTTTCATGCGTAATACTTCTTCAATGGATAGGGCCTGCCTCTGGGAAAATTCCTTTTCCGGTTGATACCCATTCATCACGAAAAGACGTTTCAAACGTTCAGAATTTGTCAGGGTTTTAAGTTGTTTTCCATGATTTGGAAAATCAAGAAACCAGAAATGCCGATGGGTTCCTATAAGTTGTGAGCAGGCATAAATGGTCACTGGAATATTGTATTTTTCAATGACAGGCAATAATAAAAAATTTCCCTGATGGCCGTCATCAAATGTTATTATAAGGCTCTTAGACGGTATTTTTCGCCAGTTCCCTTCAATAATTGCAGTGGAAAGCAATTTTAAAGAAATGATATTGAAATGGGTTTTTAAATAACGTAAATGAGTTTCGAAGATCTCGGGCTCAGGGTCATGGTACATCATTATGGTTGCCTTATATCGGCATATCGCCTCCCTGATCAACATTGTCAGGCCGGAAAGTCTGACCATTTTGGAAATCAATCGCCTCATATACTAGCCATAACTGGAATGATGCCCGTTCTAAACTTTGTGACTCCTCTTTTGTTTGTGCACCAACCAGAAGAATTCTGTGTCATTGATTAAATATCTTTTCCACAGTCGTTTTGGCTCATGAAGCAGTCGCCAAAACCACTCCAACCCCCTTTGTTGCATCCACTTTGGTGCCCTCTTGACTATACCGGATATATATTCAAAACTGATCCCAATACCTATTGACACAGGCACCTCACAACTGTCCTTATACTGGTGGATCCATTTTTCTTGCTTGGGTGCGCCCAGACCCACAAAAAGGATATCGGGTCGTGCATCCCTGATCATGGTGACAATTTTTTTGTTCTCTTGCTCATTTTTTTCAAAACCGTATGCCGGGCAATATGTTCCACAGATTCGAACAGCAGGGTATTTCTCCCGCAAAACTTCGGCTGCTTTCATTGCAGCTCCCGGTCTGCCACCCAAAAAAAACAAACGATACCCTTTTGATGCTGATATTTCAGAGAGGCTTGGCAACAGGTCGGAACCTGATATCTTTGCCTTGAGTGGTGTTTTTAAGTATCTTGCCGCCCATAACAAGGGAAAACCGTCGGCAAGAACTAAAGAGGCATTTCGATAAATTTCTGTAAATTCAGTATCGTATTGCAGCTTGACGATGTGATCCACATTAGGAGTGACAACTTGGGAGGGGATCCTTTGTTCAATCAGTTCCTCGATCCTGATGATCGCCTCGATAAATGTAAGGTTGTCTATTTTTGTATTGCAAATATCAACACGGTCTATTGTGGACTGCTCCAGAAATGATAAATCTGTCGTTATGAGATCAGAACTGTTAAAAAATGGATCGGATATCATTCTTAAAACCCTGTACGCCACCACCATCCATTGAACAGTGTAGTCATGATATTTTTCCAGCTATGGTGAAAATCGGAGTTTTTTCTTGAAATTATAATCTCATTTTTCAAGCGAATTCTATTTCCTTCAAATAGGCAGCCGACCTTCAATGGAATATTGTCTTCTATTAATCTTTTCGGGAAGCGAAGGTCCAAACTTAATCTGTATTCGATTCTATGGAGAACTTCTGTTGAATTCCGTAAAAAATCTTCATATCGGATGGTCAACAGTTTTGACTCTCCGATATGGATCTTGACGAGCTGACACATCATATTAATAACAAAATAATATATATTAGCAAAGAGAAAACCTTTTCGAGGTTGTTCAACATCGGATTTAGAAAAAGAATGGACTACCCCGATTGGATTTCTTATCAAGTAGATATAGTCTATTTGCCACTTATTCTGTCTGGATAAAGCAAAGGCCCTGCCTGGATATTTGGACGAATCAACGACGATATCTTCTTTTATATGAGAAAATAGAGATTCAAAGAAATTATCAATATACTGATAATAGTCTTTTAATATCCTTGCAGGGGTCAGCCTGAACAAATTATTAAAAAATGTCCTGTGGGATTCCACTGCATTGACTGTTCTGATCAAATCATCATATTGGAATTCCTTGTTTTTTTCGAATAATGATTTTTCCACATTCTTCCAAAATAAAAACTGTTTGGATTCTTTCTCAAAACCATGAGGAATACCCTTCAATTTGGGAAAACTGATGAGTTCACCACAACTGAAGATATCATTCGCATTACCAAGGATAATATCGAGCAATGTGGTGCCGCTTCTTCCAGCCCCCATGATATAGATCACCCGTTTCAATGAAGTCTTGTCTCCTAAAAGAATTAAACTGCCTGTGGAAAAGGCAGTAGGTGATGTTCCCCGATCGCATGTTCATATATCTTGATGATTTTGTCGGCAACACTCTCCATATCCAGGCCCTGCCGAATCAGTTCATCCCTGCCGTTGATTCGATCATACTCCAATGCCTTGAGAACAAGATCGGCAAGTTCGTCATGATGATGACTCTCGCCTACAAAACAACCGTCAATAGTATCAATCATTTTTTTCACATTCCCAACATTTGTTGAGACAATAGGAATATTGCAGGCCAGGGCCTCTTTCACGGAATTTGGTGACCCTTCATAATCGGAGGTCAATACATGCACACTTGCAGCATTGAAGAAATGAGGAGCCAAGTAACGTTTTTGCCCCACCAGCAGCAATTCTTCAACTTGAGTGCCGGTCTTTTGTCTGACTCTTTCTTTTGTCTGTTTGAAAAGATCATAGCGTTTTTCAGGACGTGTAATACTTCTGCCTGAACAGAATAAAAGGTACGTTTTCGGAAGGATATTCAGTACATTCCAGGATTGTGGACGTGGAATCTCTTTGAATAATTGCATATCCACACCGTTTGGCACATAGAAGCCTTTCCCCGGGTGTTCTTTCTCTCGAGACGGATCTTCCTTTACAATAAAACACGTAGAACCATTCCGAACATAATCATGAAGAAATTTCTTTATAATGATGAATTTTTCATCCCGCCCTTCAGTTCCTCTTGGGCTCATGAAAGAAGTAATAACAGGGAGTTCGGGCCTGGCCAGAAATTTGGTTACAAAGCCTGAATAAGTATGGTGACAATGCACAAGATCGCAATCTTTGCTTTGCTTTTTTATGTCAGAGACCTTTCTCAAGTATTGCAGTTTCCCTTTTGTCCGAGCGTCAATATAGATGATCCTGCAGTCTATGCCTTTCTTTATCAAGGAATCAATTTGTTCCTTAATGAAGATTCCATAACTGGGATGCTCATTATAGTTACAAGATGGATATGCATTGGTAACATGCAGGATACGCACTTTGTTCTCTTTTCTTTGGTATGGTTAAAATACCTTCTTATGCGCTGGGCCAGTCATTGGACGATGACGACAAATGATCTAATATATATTTAGCTCGCAGATCCCAAGAGTACTTGCTGAAGGCCGATTCCCTGGCTTGAACAGCAAGTTTTTCGCAAGAATGATCATCCAGAGCAGACTGCAATTTTTCCTTCAGTTTAGTAAAATCACCCGGGGGAGCCAGAAGGGCGGTTTCACCGTCGGTAAGGACCTCTTTGATGGTGGGGTATCCATGACCAACTATTATTCGGCCTGCGGCCATATATTCAAACATTTTCAATGGAGAGCAGATATGTATGGTCTTGACTTGATCTGTCCATACCATCAAAAGGACATCAGCAGAAAATAGATAGTCTTTTACCTTGTTATGTGAAATTCGTCCCGTAAATATGATATTGACAAGATCCTCTTTTCTGCTGATGTCCTTCAATTTGTCTTTCTCATTATCCGGTCCGCCGACAACTACAAATAAAACATCGTCAAATATCTTCGCAAGCTTTAAAATATTCTTTATCCCCCTGTCACGGTAGAGACTCCCAAGATACATAACGATCTTTCTCTTTGTCGGTAAATTGAGTTTGATTCTGCAGGTTGTCTTTTCCATTGGTTCGGCAAATTGGAGATGATTGAATCCATCATGAGAAATTATGATTTTAGAGGCGGGAATGTTCTTTTCTCTCCAAAATAAGGCCAGTGCTTCACTGATGGCAATAAACTTCAGAAATCTTTTATCTGTTGAATTCTTTACAAGTCGATGTGTCCAAAACAGGTTCAACAGTGGCTGGTGATGTAGCTTTGCTTCATGGCATTCAAAGACAACGGGAAAATTATTACTCATAACTAAATCAATATATGATACATTTCTCAAGAAACAGATGTCTGTGACTGAATTTTCCAGAAGCCTTTTTACTCCGAAGTATCCACCAATTTTTTTAAGCTTTCCAAAAAGAGTGATCTTAGGATACGTCACGATATCAAAATTCATATCAACACCAAATTCATTGCAAAAATTTTCTTTTTGGTCGTCATGAACAATCTCGCTTTTTGATGAGGAAGGCAAGGCCAGTACTAAATCCACTCCGTTATTGGCAAAGGCATGACACATCTGAACGACCTGAACGAGGTTGGCCTTTTCCGAATCTATGGGAGTATTATGGATATACAAGAGCTTCATTTATCCTGGAAAACCTGCTTGATAAAGTTAATGTCGACCCAAATGTGCCATAGGGCCTCTTGCTACAAGATGCTTGAAAAGAAATTCTCCAATACCTTGATATTGTTTTCTATATTGAATTGCTGTTGGGAAAAATTTCTTGCCCTCGCTCCCATTTCTGAGCGCAATGCCGGGTCTTCTATCAGATGTTTCACGTCTCTTCTCATCTGTTCCATTGATTCTGAAATATATCCAAGGGAGTTCCTGGTGATTATGGAATGAGGATCAAAATAAAGACTGACTGTGGGTTTGCCTTGAAGCCATGCTTGGATAAAACTGTTGCCAAAACCTTCTTCGGTGGAGCAGGTATGAACTAATAAAAGAGACGATTTTACAATCCCATTCACCTGTTCAGGGGACTTGGGACCCAGATAAAAAAGGTTTTTTGGAAGATCTGCTCCTGTTCTAGAAATAAATTCATACCGTGG
>JAXHSZ010000425.1:0-2410 GCA_034190725.1 Thermodesulfobacteriota bacterium | reverse complement strand
ACTGAACTTAGACCAAACCACCTTGAATAAAATAGACAATAGGTATCAAAAAAATTGAGCCTGTTAGTCCATTGAGGATTGGCAGGCTTTTTTTATGGAAAAAACAACATGCCATACACAAAAGATAACCCACCAACAAGAATAGAGTCTCTTCCTAAGAAAGCACAAGAGATATGGGTTGAAGCCTATAATTCTGCATACGAAAATACACCGGAAGGAAGAGACAAAGAAGAATATGCGAATCGTGTAGCATGGGGGGCTGTAAAGCGAAAATATAAGAAAGAGGGTGACAAGTGGGTGAAAAAGCAAACTACTAATTCACATGTAGTAATAGCAAATACTTTATCAGGGACAACAAGGACAACATGGGAAGGCAAGGAATTTCTTGTTGTACCGGTCATCGCACTTACAGAAGGTGTACACACAGGATCGGCAGGTCCAGCATTATATCTAGTCGATGAATTCGGGAAATATATTGAGGCGTGGAATGGGAGCCCACTTCCAGTATTACATCCACAAAGAAACGGGATTCCCATTTCAGCAAATTCTCCTGAAATAATATCAGAACAGTCTGTCGGATGGTTTTTTAATGCTAAGTTGGAAGATAAAAAACTCAAAGGAGAATTGTGGATAGACACAGAAAGAGCGCAAAGGATAGCTCCAGAGGTAATTGATCTTGTGCAAAGAGGACGGCTGGAAGTCTCAACAGGATTATGGTCTGAAGATGAGTTGACCTCTGGTAATTGGGACGGGAAAGATTATGATTCAATTATCAGGAATATACGCCCAGACCATTTGGCTCTTTTGCCTGGAGGAATAGGGGCCTGAAGTTGGGAAACTGGGTGCGGCGCACCTAGAGTCAATGAAAATATGGAAGGAGGTGATAACAACATGGTAGAGAGTGGGGCAGATACAAAGACACAAGGGAAACTGAAGGCACTCATCTCACAAATGGCGTGCTTGTTTGGGCTAAAGACGCAGGAAATGAGCCATGATGAGATGCGGTCACAAATACAACAAACTATAGATAGCCTTGATAGGCCGTCACAGCCAAAGTCGGGGGTATATCATTATGTCAAAGATGTGTTTGATGATCATTTCATCTATGAGGCAATGTCAGATGACCAAGAACCAAATAAGCTATACAAACAAGTATATGAGATTGTGGATGATGCGGTTTCTATGGTGGGAGATCCCGAAGAAGTAAGGCAGGAAACAACATACGAACCGACAACGAATCAAAAAAAAGAACCTAAAATAAATCCAGGGGATGGTGATACAAACCCTAAAGGAGGTGACAAAATGGAAATAACAGAGCTGATAAACGAATTGATTGTAAATGAGGCTACTCCATGGACTGAAGAGGATAGGCCGTGGCTTGAAACAGCATCGCCGGAAACTTTGACGAAGATGAAACCGAGTGAATTAGAGAAAAAGCCGGATGGAGAGCAAGCGAAAGAGACCACAACAATAAATGATGCCGGTGATAAAGAACCAGAGGTAACAGTAGAGTCATTTATCGCTAATGCTCCAAAAGAAATCGGAGAAGCGTTGACTGAAGCTATGGCAATGAGGGCTAATGAAAAAGCAGAACTCATCAAGGGGATTTTAGCAAATCAAAGAAATGAATTCACAGAGGATGAGCTTAAACAAATGCCTCAAGCTAATTTAAGGAAGTTAGGCGCACTTAACCAGGTTAGTGGATCAAACTATACCGGACAAGGTGGGGCACCTGTCACAAATCAAGAAGAACCGTTGGATTTACCAACGTTACCTACATTAAATTAGAAAGGAGGTGTGGCAATAATGGCTTACAAAACAATAACCATTATGGGTGATGGCATTCGCAAAGAAAGAACAGCCAATGCTGCTATAACACCAGGGCAGTTGATTTATCTCATGTCCACGAACAAAGTGGCTGTACATGCTGATGCCGGAGGAGTGGCCCAAAGAATGTTTGCAGTTGAAGACGATCTTCAGGGAAATGAAATCGGTGATGCATATTCGGCTGATAATGTATGTGTATATTGTGTTTTCCGACCAGGAGACGAAGTATATGCATTGATTGCGGATGGCGAGAATATTGCAATTGGAGACAAATTGGTCTCAAATGGTGATGGCGATCTCAAGGAAGCTACTCTCGACAGTTCTGGAGAAGATCATGTGTTGGCAATAGCTCTTGAGGCCATAGATTTATCTGATAGCTCAGGTGCTGATCCATCGTCAAGGCGATGCAGAGTTGAAATAATGTAGAAAGGAGGTGAAACCATATGAGTAAACAAATAAAAGTAGCAACGAATTCAGAAATGGATTTTATTTTGAATGGAAAAGGCAATGGGCCTTTAGCACAGAGATTATTGGCAAATGGTATGAATGTCGGCGCAATGCGTCCATGGATTGGAAATGATGG
>JAXHSZ010000424.1:0-4978 GCA_034190725.1 Thermodesulfobacteriota bacterium | reverse complement strand
TACATATAAATACAATAAGTTCATAGGCACGCTGATTAATGAGCTGCCTTTTCTCTTTCCTGATAATCTTATAGCCACAAAGGTTGTTCAGTCATTAATCAAGAATTATACAAAAGATGAATTCAAGGAAGTCAAATTAGCCGCTGCTTTTGCAACTGATCTGTACGCTCTCTGGAGTACAAAAAAAATTACAAAAATGGAAGATTTCAAGGGGATGAAAATTCGAGTGGCCGGCCGAGGATGGAAGAATGTGATATCGAAATGGGGCGCAACTGCCGTTTCACTCGGTCCTGGTGATATGTATATGGCGTTGGAAAGGGGTACCGTAGATGCGGTCATCTATTCAGTCACAGGTGGTTATGGGTGGAAGTTGCAGGAAGTCTGTCCTCATGTCGTTAAATTAGATGCACAACTGGTTGTGGGCACATTAATTCTCAACCAAAAAACATGGAACAAATTGCCCGATGATATTCAGAAACTTCTGGAAAACGAACTCCATCCTGCACTTGTAGATTTGGTGGGAAAAACATATTTCAACTATTCACAAAAAATATGGTCTGAGCTCAAAGACAAAGGGAAGATGATTGATTTATCGGACGATATGAAAGAGAAGCTTCGTTTAACCGCACAACCGGTTTGGGATGACTGGATCATGAAAGCCCTGGCCAAGGGATATCCAGCTAAAAAAATGATGGCTGATCTCAAGAAGATGTTGAAAGAGTACAGCACCTCACATCGAGGAGAATAAAGATATTCATGACGATCGAAGTGAATAAATTCGACTTGTACGGTTCGCTAATTTCACCGTTTACCGGCTGTTTGCTTCTTATGAAATACGTGCTTCCTTCATTATCATATAGATAAAAGAATTGCAGTTTTGTATGTCCATTAGGATGTTTGCCGGATTATTGCATATAAGAGCAAACAAAGCAAACAGACGGTGCTTGCGCAACCCTGCACAACCACAGAGGTCGAAAAAATGAACCTGAACAATATGATATGCACTATGGAAAAAGGCATACGGCCATTGAGGCAGGTGCTGAAGTGGTGTTCCATTGTAACCTTATTTTTGTTAATGCCATTTATTACGGCGAGTGTAGTGGGGCGTTATATCTTCAACAGACCTATACTGGGGGATGTGGAAATCGTTGAATTATTAATGGTAATAGTGATAATGTTTGGTTTGGCAAGCACTCAAGCATCTGAGGCTCATGTTTCAGTAAAACTTGTGGTTGACCGCTTACAAAAGAAGGCTCAGACGATCATAGACATGTGTACCTATCTGATTGTTACTGGAATCCTGGTTTTACTTACTTGGCAAGGTTTAATACATGCCTTGAAAATATTACGTGCCGGGGAATCGACAGATATCCTTGAAATACCACTGGCATATTTTCGTTTCATGGTTCCCATTGGTTTTCTCGCTTGGACACTTGAAACGTTTTTAAAGTCATTACGTTCCATAAATGAGTTGAGAAACCGGAATCTTCGGTGAGCTCGATTGGTATAAAAAATCTCAATCTATACGGTTGAGCAGGGTACCAGCAGCGATGAACCGAGTTATTCGCACAGATGAAAGAATCTCATTTTTAAAGGGAATGATACCATGTTTTCAGTGACCATAGGTTTAATCGGTATTGGGATTATGTTGTTACTCATGGCGTTCAGAATGCCCATAGCTATTGCTTTGGCTCTGCCCGGATTTGTCGGTGCTTTAGTCATCATGGGACCACAAGCGGCATTTACCGGGTTGGGCACAATTCCCTTTTCACACTGTCACAGTTATACACTGACCACCATACCAATGTTCATACTCATGGGACAACTTATCTTTGTTGCGGGGATCAGCAGTGACATTTTCAATACATTCGATAAATGGCTCAGGCAATTACGGGGCGGTTTGGCTATGGCCACAATCGGTGCCTGCGGTATCTTTGCCGCCGCATGCGGATCAAGCCTTGCTTCTTCAGCAACAATGGGCAGTGTGGCTCTCCCTGAGATGGAAGAGTTGAAGTACGACCGCAAACTTGCCCTTGGCACAATAGCCGCAGGCGGGACATTGGGAATTCTCATTCCACCAAGTACAGCGTTCATTGTGTACGGCTTGCTGTCGGAACAATCCATAGGAAAGCTATTTATAGCCGGTATTGTGCCTGGCATTTTATTGGCTTTATTGTTTATGCTGACAATCAATGTGCAATCTCGATTCAGACAAGATATCGCCCCCTCTGCAGCCGCAATAACTTGGAAGCAAAGATTTATTTCACTGAAGGGACTATGGGTGGTTTTTATATTGTTTATCGTTGTTATTGGTGGGATTTACATCGGTGTTTTCACCCCCACCGAGGCTGCAGGTGTGGGAGCGTTTGGGGCATTTATTATTGCTGTTTTCAGGAAACGTTTAACATGGCAGGGTTTACTCGACTCTCTCACCAGTACTCTGCATACAACCTGCATGATCTTTGCCATCATCATCGGCGCTATGATATTTAATTATTTTCTGGCAGTAACAGGCTTACCCATGCACCTGGCGGATTTTGTGATGAGTCTTTCCGTTCCGAAAATTGGAATCTTGTGTGTTATCCTTATGGTCTATCTCATTCTCGGCATGTTCATGGATGCAATGGCCATGGTTATCATTACAATCCCCATATTTCTTCCTGCGATTCAAAGTATGGGATTCGACCTGATATGGTCCGGGGTAGTGTTGGTAATAGTAATCGAGATGGCCATGATTACTCCGCCTGTGGGAATGAATGTCTATGTTCTCAGCGGTGTTGCAAAACATGTCCCGCTCGAGGAGATTTTTCAGGGTGTCCTCATCTTTGTTGTTCCCATGTTAATTCTTATGATACTTCTCCTTGTCTTCCCTGAATTAGCATTATTTCTGCCGAATATGATGAAATGATGAAATTCGATCTATTGTGGAAAAGAATACACCGGATTATTTTCAGTTCCCATGTATGAAATTTCACTGTGTTCTCAGTCGGAATCCACAACGACGTACTACAATGTACGACTTACGTGGATTTCCTCCTCTGACCTTGTGAAATATCATATCTGAAAATCTATAGAATGGGTATTTCGCATGATTATCATGAACAGTCCTCGCAACCATCACATTTGGATATGAGGAGTGAAGAATGAATGCTGCTTTGAAAGGCATACGGGTACTCGATTTGAGTGAACGTTTGGCCGGCCCTTTTGCTTCGACGATTTTATGTGATTTTGGAGCCGAGGTTGTTAAGATAGCTCCTTTATACAGAGTTGAAGAGGAACCATTGACTGAACCTCTCTTGGGTCAGGACAATTACTATTTCACAATCAATAGAAATAAGAAGAGCATTCTCCTTAATTTAAAAAAGCCAGAAGGCAAAGATATTTTCCACAGGTTGGTGAAAAAGTCAGACATTGTAATAAATAATTTCCGGCCTGGAGTCGTAGAAAAGCTGGGAATTGATTATTCCACTTTAAATAGTATAAATCAGAAGATCGTCTGCTGCTCCATTACTGGATTCGGCTCATCTGGACCGTATGCTTCCAGACCATGCTATGATGGGATTATTCAGGCCTTGAGTGGAGCGATGAGCGTAACCGGTGAGCCAGGGGGAAAACCACTCGTATCAGGCATGCCGATTGCCGACTTTTCTGCACCCCTCTTCGCTGCCCACGCTATTTTAGCAGCACTCTTTGATGCTCAAAGAACAGGGCAAGGACAGAACATAGAAGTCTCCTTGCTGGCTTCCACAATCAGCCTTCTCCAACTCCATGCTGCCGATTACTTCACAAGCGGTGATATCCCAGGTCCTGCAGGTTCAGGAGAGAATGTTATAAAAGGTGTGGTAAATTATGGTGCCTTTAAAACGAAGGATGGTTACATTTTCCTGACGGCACACCGAAGCTTTGAGAAATTTTGTAAGGCCATAGGAAGAGAGGATCTCATAGAGAATCCCCGATTTAATTCGCCGGCTAAGCGAAGAAAAAACAGGGAAGAACTCAACTCAATTGCAATAGAGATTCTAGCAAAAAAAGAAACAGAGGAGTGGTGCGAAATATTGAATAAAGCAGATGTTCCCCATACTCCCATAAACAGCGTGGACAAGGCACTTCTTGATCCTCAAGTCCTCCATCTGGGCATGAGGATCTCACAGGAGAAGCAAGGACAAAAATTTGAGATCATTGGAAGTCCCATCAAGATGCCCGGAATAAAAAAGAAATTTGAGCCTGCTGCTTTGCCGGGCGAAAGTACCGATGAAGTACTCACCAATATTCTGGATCTTAAAAAGGAGACAATTGAAGAACTGAGAGCTGGAGGAATTATTCTCTAGGTTTTCAGATAATTCATTTCATAAGGTCAAGAGAAGGGATCCAATTGTATGTTTGATAGACATAAGATTATGATTTCAGGGGAATAAATGGGGCGAGCGGCATTTGTATATGATGAGATTTTATCAAAGCATATCCTCAGGGAAGACCATGTCTTTTTACCCTCGCGTCTTCAATTGACCTACGAATTGCTTGATTCATATAGAGCCTTTGAAGAATCCCCTCTCGTAGCTCCGAAGCCTGCTGACGAGGAGGATCTTCTCTCTTTTCATACAAAAGAGTATGTAGAAGCGGTAAAGAGTATAAGCAGGGGAGAAACCCATTTCAACCCGGCATTGTACAACTTCTTTCAAGAAGGTGACAATCCCCCCTATGAAGGCATGTATGAAGCTTCAAGCCTTGTCGTGGGGGCATCCCTGGTGGCTGTCCAATGTATCACCAGTGGAGATGTGGAAGTGGCCTTCAACATCTCCGGAGGATTACACCATGCGGCCTCCAGGTTTGCCTCAGGCTTTTGTATATTCAACGATGCCGTTATTGCCATAAACCGCCTGATGAGGAAGGGGATGAAGGTAGCGTATGTGGATATCGACGCCCATCATGGGGATGGAGTTCAGGATGCCTTTTACTCCACGGATAGGGTTCTTACTGT
>JAXHSZ010000423.1:0-4767 GCA_034190725.1 Thermodesulfobacteriota bacterium | reverse complement strand
GCAGTCCGGCTTGATTCTTTTTGCCATGATCTTAAAGCTCTCTTCGAGAGCATTTATCTCTGCCTGTCCACTCTTCAGATTCCCAAGCTCTTCTTTTAAAAAATCACACTGAATGTCCACGATTAATACATCTGCAAAACTTAAAACATCGTAAGTAAATGTTGCCGTGAGTGTCTTCTTGTCTTTGACACAACGTTTAATAATCATACCCACTTCAGGGTCTTCTGCTTCTACCGGGCTGATCCCCTGGTTGAAGACAGGAATCTTCCAGAAGCTTCTGGTGCTTGGTCTTTGCATACCTATAACAAACTTCGACGGTTCTTTTGTTTTTTTATCGGTACTGTCCGCAACAACTGCAGCCATGACCGCACCAACAAAACCTAAACCCATGACCACGACAATCTCACTTCCTTTTTCCCTCTCCGTCTTCACAAGTTGAGAGAGTCTGTCAAACTCTCGTTGATAATCCTCTTCTGTTGGCAGAGGAAACTTCTCATCATATGGGCTTACAGAATATTCCATAGATATTGACTCCCTTAATTCATGTTCATCCATAAATAGCTACTTTTCGTAATTTCTGCGTCAGACTCAGATGAAAGGGCACAGTGCAATGTGCCCCTCATATCCAATCTATTCCTGCGGTTAAAATCTTCGTTTTTTTGACCTTGAAAGATATAATTCATTTCTGAATGAACCACCGGTTTGGTTTTTATAGATACACTTCGGCATCTTTTATATCTTCTTAAGAATTTTGTCCACAAAAAAATACATGCATGGGAGCTGGAATTCAAAAGGCTGAATTTGGGGACAGAATGTGTGCTTGACTAAATACCGACATAATTATATCCTTAAAGTATTGATCAAATCCATCCATTTCTCTGTCATGAAATCTGTGCCATCTCCCCAAGTTGTTTGATCAGTCATATTTGACCTTTCCCCTGAAATGGTTAAATTATACTCGAAACAAATGGGTTGTAAATTTTCTGAAATACTATAAAAAAACAATAAAGCTCTCTTACAAAAGAGCCGAAGTAAAGAGAAAGGAAATTTATGAGTCTGCAAAACAGGCCGAAGTTTAAGTTAAATATCCTTCTTTTTGTTGCAACATTTGGAACAACAGTAGTCGCCGGTGCATTTCAACAGGGAGTAAATCCTATAGAAAATCCTTTTGATATATGGCAGGGATTGCCCTTTGCACTGGCATTGATCATAATCTTATCAGCCCATGAATTGGGGCATTACATTATGTCAAAGAGGCACAATGTTGATGTCACTCTTCCATATTTCATCCCTGCCCCATCATTCATCGGGACCTTTGGAGCCTTCATCAAGATGAAGTCACCGCTCCTCAATAGAAAGGCCTTATTGGATATAGGGGCTTCCGGTCCATTGGTGGGGACTGTTGTTTCCATTCCATTTCTTATTGTGGGTTTGAAGTTGTCTGAGATAACAATCGGGATGGAGCCCGGTGGAGCATCCCTTGGGTCTTCTCTTCTCATGTCTCTTCTTACCAAACTTACTCTCGGCCCTCTGCCTGAAAACTGCGATGTCCTTATTCATCCCATAGGATTTGCAGGATGGATAGGATTGCTGGTGACTTCATTGAACCTCCTTCCTGTTGGGCAACTGGATGGGGGACATGTGGCCTATGCAGTCCTGGGTGAAAAACACAGGAAACTCTCCATGGTCACAGTATTTATCCTTTTAACACTCGGAATCTTCAGTTGGAAGGGATGGCTGATATGGGGATTTCTACTCTTGATAATGGGGTTAAAGCACCCCCGACCTCTGGATATTTGGACACCATTGGACAAAAAGAGGAAGACCATCGGATGGACAACCTTGGCTCTCTTCATCTTCACCTTTACCCCAGTGCCCTTTGGATTTGTTTAGAACCGCAAACCTGACAGAATATCTCATTTTCGAATGAACATTCACTAGGAAATCACTTTGTTTTAAAATCATGTAAAAAGGGTTTTCAGGGAACGATCCCTCCATTATGAACATGAATGAGCTTTCACATGAGAATGGATGAAAGCGCCCCTGTCTGGGTATCTCAGGGTCTGCACAAAAATAAATCGGCAGAATACCCTTATTGAGTTATGATTTGCATTCTCTGATTGAGCAAAATCGCATGAATAGGAGTACTTATTTTAAGGGTTTTGTGACTGAGGAGCGATCAGAGAAATCCAGAAGATGAGATGATGACATTTTAAGTTATTTTTATGTAGACTCTTAGATTTATGGGAACAACGGGTTTCAACATTAAAGCATGGCATTAGTATAGTCCATGAAATAGAAAGCTATTGAGTAAGCTTCAATGTCAATCAGATAACAATGTGTGTATTGGCTGATTGCCGTTGAAGCATTTCTTTTCAAAAGGGTAAACTGTCGCAAAACATGTAAGGAGACAAAATGACAATGAAAACATTAAAGGTTGATCTTCATCTACATACCGGTGAAGATCCACTTGACTCAATAAAATACAGTTCAAAGCAGTTGATAGACAAGGCCTATGCAAAAGGTTTTGATGTGATATCTATAACAAATCATCATGTAGTTACCTATAATGACTATTTAGCGGATTATGCAAAAGAAAGGGGAATACTTTTAATCCCTGGTATCGAGCTTTCTGTAGAAAGTAAACATGTCCTGGTAATAAATGCTGATCATTCCTTCACAAAAGTAAAAAATTTTTATGACCTCCGAAAAGTGAAAGATAAGGACCACCTCTTCATAGCTCCACATCCCTTTTTTCCGGGTTATGTGTGCCTGCATTCAAAGTTCTCAAAGCACTCTGATCTTTTCCATGCCATAGAATATTCCTATTTTCATGCAAGTGGCATCAATTTCAATAAAAAAGGAGTAAAGAAGTCATTGGAGTATGGTATTCCATTACTTGGAACTTCCGACACACACAGACTCTGGCAACTGGGAAAGACCTATTCAGTGATCGAGTCGGAAAAGTCTACTGAAGCTGTGATAGAAGCAATAAAGAAAAACAGGGTTAAGATTATAACCCAGCCTCTGGAACTGGCACAAATGACGAAGATAGGTTTTAGACTCCTCTCCGATTTTAACTACAATTTTAGGAGACATCTCTCATATTCCTTCAATGGAAACAATGGGAAAAGAAAAAAAGTTCGCCACAACCTTTCTCACTAGTGTCCATCCAGAAATGAGATATTTTCTGCAAGGTCAAGAAAGATGAAGATTTTAACCGCAGGAATACATTGGGTATTTTGAGGATCAAAATCTGAGTCTGAAACAGAGATTGTGGAAAAGAGCCATTTATGGATGAGCGCTCACTAGGAAAAGATGGCTCCTTTAAAAGGTGGATAAGACAAAAGTGCATCTCCGGACACTCACGTTCTTGATCGTCATATTCTGGCTGGTGATGATGGGGCTTTTGGTAAAGAAGGTCTACTTCGATTCACAGGAGCTGTCCTTAAAAACCAATGTGCAGGCTCTCACCTACTCCATTGATACCACTTCAGAGGAAGAATGGATGGGAATTTATGCTGGAAAGAACAAGATTGGATACAGTGTCTCAACTGTCCAAAAACAAGTGGACACCTATGTCGTGTCTGAGAGGACAGTGATGAAACTCATGGTGATGGGTACTCCTCAAAGGATCGACACTTCTTCAAAATCCGTTCTTGACAGTGAATTTTCTTTGAAATCATTTATTTTCAGCCTTCAATCCGGTGTGGTGAGATTTCAGACAGAGGCAGAGGTATTCAAAGATGAGATGAAATTGAAGATAGACTCAGGAGGTCGCAAGATTCAAAGGAAAATCTCTTTGCAAACACCTCTCTATCACCAAAGCAGCGTAAAATTCCTTTTACAAGAAAAAGGATTAGCCGTTGGAAAGAAATTCAGTATCCCCATCTTTGACCCCTCCACAATGAGCAGTGACACCGTCACAATAACCATCGAAGGAAAAGAAACTATAGATTTTGGAAATGAAAGGGTATTGACGTATTTTCTGAAAGAGTCATTCAAAGGAGTTCTTGTCAAGGCCTGGATCAGTGATAAAGGCAAAGTCCTGAAAGAAGAGAGCCCAATGGGGATGGTTATGGTCAGTGAAACAAGAGAAAAGGCTTTGAACGATAACTGGTCCGGATATTCTGGGATAGACATCATCACATGGACGGCTGTTCCCGTTAATAAACCCATTGAAAGACCAAGATTCGTAAAATATCTGAAGGTAAAGCTGAATAACATTACCCTGAATGATTTCAACTTAAAAAGTCATAGGCAAATATTAAAAGAAGAAGTCCTGGAGATAACCAAGGAAGAAATCAATCCCATTCAGTTTCCTCTGCTCCCCATCGAGAAAAAAGGATACGAGAGATATCTTGAATCTTCTCCTTTCATTCAGAGCAATGATCAACTGATTATCGAGGAGGTCAACAAGATCGTCAACGGAGAAAAGGATACATTACATGTTGTAAAGGCAATAACACAATGGGTATATGAGACAATAGACAAGAAACCCACCATGAGTATCCCCAGCGCTCTCGAAGTGCTCAAGACAAATGTAGGAGACTGTAATGAACACACAGCCCTCTTTACAGCTCTGGCCAGAGCAAAGGGTATACCGACCAGGATCATCACCGGCATTGTTTTTTTTGAAAAAAATTTCTTCTATCACACATGGGCGGAGGTTTTTTTGGGGCAATGGATTTCGGTGGATCCTACCATGAACCAGTTTCCTGCCGATGCCACTCACATCGGATTTGTCGAGGGTGAATTGGACAAACA
>JAXHSZ010000422.1:0-7487 GCA_034190725.1 Thermodesulfobacteriota bacterium | reverse complement strand
TGAATAGTTACTGAGAATGATATTGATATCCCATGTTGATCGATTTTTTTTTGAGCAATAAATGACGACTCAGCCACTCATACTAAAAAGGATTCTGTAAAACTTCATATGGATCATAGCTCACATCATTTGCCATACGAATGACTCCCAAAATCTCTCCCAGGGTTGCTTTTTTCCTTAATGACTCTATGACAAAAGGGACCAGATTATGCCCATCACCCTGAGAGGCTTCCGCTCTCAAATCTTCCAAGGCATCCTCTAATTTCTTTTTGTCTCTTGTTTCCTTCAACTTTCTGATTTGGTTTTCCCGTTCCTTTGAAGTGGCGATCTGCTCTTCAAGGACTCTGTCTCTTCCCACCTCAATGGGAACCTCTTCCTCTTTTGAAACGACAAATTCATTCATCCCAACGATAATTCTCTTTTTCTCTTCTATTTCTCTCTGCTCTTTGATGAGTTCCTTTTCCAGCTCAGTACCGATCCAGCCGTTTTCCGTGGCTTTTATGGCACCGCCCATCTCATCTATTGTATTGATTATTTTAAACATCTCATCTTCCATCTTCCTGGTGAGAGACTCGATGAAATACGATCCACCCAAAGGATCAGCCACACTGGCTACTCTGGATTCGTATGCGAGTATATTGTGGATATTCAGAGATGTGAGCGCGGAATGCTCAGTGAGGAGATAATAGCCTTCATCGTACCCTGCCGGATCAAAGGATTGAAGACCTCCCAATACACATGCCAATGATTGGAGGGTGATCCTTGCAACATTGTTTACGGGTTGCTGCACTGTGAGAGAGTTGCCTGAGGTGTGGACGGACAAGTAAAGTCTGCAGGCTGCCGGATTCTTTGCCCCGAATTTCTCTTTCATCAATTTGGCCCATACCTTTCTGGCAGCCCTGAATTTACATATCTCTTCAAAAAAGTCTATATCACATGCGCACCCGACTACACTTACCCTGGGAGCAAATTCATCCACATCATATCCTCTTTCTGCCATCCTCCGGATGTATTCCTCCATGATTGCAAGGGTAAAGGCCATTTCCTGAACAGCATTTGCTCCTTTTTCATGCATGTCATACGCATTGGGGGCTATTGGATGCCATCTTGGAGTATTCTTTATGGAATATTCGATGATGTCGGTTGCCAATTTTACCGAAAGATCCAATGGCTTTGCATTGGTTTCATACATAGTATAAATGAGATGAATCGGTTCGTTGAGAATAGAACCACTGATCTTCTTCAAGTCATATCCCATTTCCATTGCATAGGCCACAAATGCAGAATACACAACCAATGTCCCCATTGTGGCATTATTGAATGAGACACTTACATCTTCCAGTGATATTCCGTCAAACAGGTCATACATATCTTGTAAACAAACAATAGAAACTCCGCTGACCCCTGCATATCCCTCAGCGAGCGGATGGTCCGGATCGATTCCATGATGAGTCAGGATATCGGGGAAACAGTACAATCCTGATGCGCCCTTTTCCAACAGATACTTATATCTCTCATTGGTGTCTGCCGTGGAACCCAGGCCGGTAAACACTCTTCTCGTCCACAATTTCCCCCGATACATATTATTCCAGATGCCCCGGGTGAATGGGTATTCTCCCGGTGTTGCAACTTCATTCTGATAATCAATATCTTCTAAATCTTTGGGACCATACACATCCTTCACAGGGATACCGGATGACGTTTCCGTAACAGGACAAGCGTCAAAGCGCCGGGTTGATTTGATCTTTTCATTGGTTTTCATTTTTCTCTCCTTTCTGGAATGTAAATTACCCATTCTCTTCGTCTCCCTTGATCTTGCAGAAAACATATCATTCCTGGACAGACACTGACTATGGAGATAAAAGTCTGGCTTTTCAATCAGGAACCTGTCAATGCATTGGTTTCATCCAATCGGTTATGGGAATAAAATAGCCTTTTTCAACATCAGCTTTGTAAAATTTCCCTGCTTCAGTGGCTTTACGTTTCTTCGGTCCATAAGAAAGAGGGGGGGACAGACCACCCGTATCAAGGTCCTGAAAGGTCTCAAGACCGGACACGAGTGTTTCACCACTCAATTCTCCTCCTGCCCGTTTTGCACCCTCCACAAGGGTCAATGCTGTTAACCAGCCTTTTGAATAGTATCTATTCGTTGCATATTTTTCGATATATTTACGTTCTGGGTGATATTTTAAAGTGATCTTTTTTAATTCTGCAACTCCCGGTTCATTTTCATACCAGGAACTATACCCCCCCACACTGATCAATTTCCTTGCGCTCTCACCGGCAGTTCTTACGATATCTTCTCCTATTGCATGGAAAGTTGCAACAAAGGTGGGATGATATGCAAGTTTTTTTGCGTCCCTGAACAGAGAAAGTATGCCTGATCCGGCCACAATAAACGCCACATGACTTGCCTTTACTCTCTTTAAGGCAAGTACCTGTGTACTGGCATCGATATCTCCAATACCAAGTATCTCCTTGCCGACAAGCTGCCGACCAAAGTGATTCATACTCTTTTCCAGTTGATCTAAAGCCATCTTCCCTGCTTCGAGATCGGCATAGACAAAAGCAAGCCTCAAATTCTTAACCTTTTTTACATTAATGAGATAATTTGCTATCAACTTCATCTCATCTCCGGCATCATTTATTGGCTGAAAACTGTATCTTTTGATTGGTCTGGTTACGTGCCAGGACGCACTCAATGTGATCACAGGTATCCTGTCTTTTTCTATCCGGTCATAAAGGGCCTTGTGCTGTCCACTCCCACCCATGCCGAGAATTGCCAGGACTTTATCCTTGTATACCAGCTTTTTGTAAGCGGCAATGGACCCGGGTATTGTGTATCTATCATTTTCCACTATGAGTTTCAGTTTTCTTCCTCTGAGCCCCCCATGATCATTCACATGTTTAAAATATGTTCTGATTGACTGGAGATAACCGTTAAACACACCGCTGGCAGGGCCGGTGAGGTCACAGATCAACCCCACTCTTATGGTTTTCTCTGTCACACCTCGTATTTCTTTCGCATGAACAGCCGTACTTTCAAGGAGTAAAAAGATAAAGATAAAAGAAAATATTACCACAGAAATGATCTTTTTCATGATTGACCTCCTTTTTGTCACTTTATAACAAAGCTTTGGTTATGAGCCGTGTATTGGAATACTTCAAGGATCAGTTCGCAATTTCCCTCTCGTTAATGATGCAAATACACCTGCAACACAAAGGATGAAAAAGACACCAAATGCAATCTTGATGCTTTCTATAAAAGCCGGATAGTTCTCTATGGTGATCTGAGTTCTTCCCATATATATGGCGAACAACATGGTTGTAATCCCCATGCTGATCATCATTCCAAGCTGGCGCATGGTTCCCACCGAACCTGAAGCAATGCCGTAAAATCTCCTTTCTACAGAACTCATTATTGCATTGGTATTCGGAGACGAGAAAAGGGCCAGCCCAAGACCCAAAACCATTAAGCCGGTTATAATGAAAACCAAGGATGTATTCTGACTGATGAATGTAAAAGAGATGAGACTGCCTGCTGTGAACATCATTCCTATCGAAGCAACCGTCCGCGGCTCAATCCTGTCTGAGAGTCTCCCGGCAAAAGGCGAGAAAATAGCCATCACAACAGGTTGTGATATTAAAATAAGCCCTGCAACTTGTGGGCTGAACTCTTTTATATACTGTAAATACAGGCTCAGAAGAAAAGTGACGGCAAATGTGGCGCTATAATTGATGAGTGCAGCCAAACTGGAAAAAGCAAATACCCTGTTGCTTCTGAAGAGACTCAACTCAAATACAGGAGTTTTTACCTTGATTTCCCATTTGACAAATGCCCAGATGCATATAAAACCGGACAGAACCATCCACAAACTCATCATGGCCGGAAGCTCTGAGATGCCGTACATAATTGACACTATTGCAAAACAATAGATCAAGGAACCCACGAGATCAAATGAGTCGCCCTTTGCATCGGCCCACTCTCCTTTCACTCTTAAAAGGACAAGACAAATGATGATCAATCCAAAAGGTACATTCACAAGAAAGATACTCCTCCACGTAAGATGCTGTGTCAGTAATCCCCCTAAAAAAGGCCCGAGAGAAAGCCCTATGTAGACTGCTGCCACATTGATCCCCAGAACTTTCCCCCTTTCCTCATCTGGAAAGACCGAAGTGAGAATGGCAATGCCCGTGGCAAAGATCATCGCACTTCCAAATCCCTGAAAAATCCTGAATAAGATGAGCATTGGAGCAGAAATTGAAAGGCCTGCAAGAAGAGATGAAAGAGTGAAAGTAACTATACCGCACGTAAAAACTCTCTTCCTCCCGTATATGTCCGCTATCTTTCCAAAAGGCACGAGAGCTATTGCAGAAGCTAATATATAAGACGTGGCCACCCAGCTCAATAAAAACTGCATCTATTTTGAATTCTCTCTCAATAGAGGGGAGCGCAACATTGATGGAAGACACCATAAAAGGAGTCATGAATGAACTTGTGATGGCAAGGGTCAATACGGACTTTTGAGTTGCAGTGTTATTCATGGGTTATAATGAGGATACAGGTTTCAGTCGATACATGAAGAAAATGCGTTGTGTGTGGATCACATGATAAAAGAGAAGATATAAACATATTGAAATGGCATGGTCATCAAGATTCTTGTCTTTAGAATCTCTCTGAAATCAGTTCCGGCATTTAGGAATCGGAAATAAATAAGTCATTGGAATTCGCGCCCAGATTTAGGTCAACTTTAGACGATCTGATTGAGCAAAGCCGCAGGCGTAATAGTATTACGTCGAGGACTTTGCGATTGATAATCGTCAAAAGGTGGCCTGAAGGTGGGATGCGAAAACGATAAGTTATTTATTTCCGATTCCTTAGTAATCGCAATATATATCTTCTGCATCTCCAGTATAAGCGCAAACACCCACCCTGGGAGAGTTGACAACAGGGAGAAACATATCGTCCCCACATTTATGATCTTGAGCGCACTTGTCACATAACCAACCAACTTCATCCCAAGCGCATTCAGTACATATGACAACTGAATGATTTTCATTGCATTCATCACAGGGGATTATGGGCTCAGTATTCCTTGCAATGATTTGAATTTCCATGCCTTCCTCGATTGCACCATGGTAGATACAAATAGCACTAACGCAAAGTTCCGTAGTACTGCCGAAGTCATATTGATGTATCAGTTCCATGCCAGGGGAAAATACATCTTTGATCTTCTTTCTCATATCAATTTCTTTCCCATATCTCTCATGAGAGAATGCGCTCAAATGGCCACAGCATTCAAGCCATATTTCTCTTAGAAAAAAGTCGAAATCACCAAGGGTTGCATCTTCCGATATGAGCAAATGCAAAAAATAATCAGGATTAAAGGAGTCTTTTACCTGGAAATAAAACAAATTCTTTGTTTTGCCGTCTTTTAATAAATGCTTTTCTAAACAAGATCGTATATGCTTTGTGAGCCCTCTCCCGGTAAATTTCAACTGACAGATGTTACATTTTGATTTTGGAGTTTGATATTCCATTCTCATCCTCCTGTAACAAGTCGTTTACTGCCTATTGCAACATATATGTCTTTATTTACTTTTTGTGTTAAAAAGTAATATTGACCAGAATGTGTGTAAAAGGTATTGAGTTATTCCGTTGTTCAGTTGCGGGTGACATTGAAGTTGAGCATTCAGGAAGAACCGGCTTTTGTGCGAGTGTCTTTTCACTCATGGCTGAAGAAGGGATATAAATTGGTATCTTGCTAGACTACCAACAGCCAAACTGTTTGTAAAGGATTTTTCTGCGAAATTATGCAGGAGTATATCCAGAACAAAGGAGGGGTAATTAAAAAATGCATGATGAAAAAGTTGTTTTTTTATGCCTGTTCACGGGTATGTTTCCTTTTTGAACCTCTGTTCATGAGTCATAACCTTGAATTTCAAATATGAACAGCTGGTATGGAGCGACGCATACAGAATGGTGAAGGGGGAGGCCAGAAAAATCCCAACTGCCCGATTTGATCAACCAGTGAACATTCAACTCTACACCCAAAAATGAAAGCACACCATTGTATATGTCACTCATCTCCACGTCTGAGGAGAAGGGGGACATCCATAAGTTAATAGCTTGACATATCATTGATTCCGTTGTATTGATATTCTATTTAAAGATAAGCGTGTCTTTACTTCTCAAGTGTTTTGTATTATTTGATGATCCATGAATTGAACACAGCAAGGTTCAAGCAAAAGTATGAGCTTTGCACAAGTGGCTTCAGCAGAGTTGAAGGAGAATAATCTGGTCAGAAATGAAGAAAGAAAAGCTTCTGATAATTGAAGACGAGACCTCGGTTGCCAAGCAACTCAAGTGGGGTCTTGGAAAAGAATATGAAGTAACCTTTGCCTTTGAAGCTGATCAGGCAAGGCCATTGTTGGCCTCCGGCGTTTTCCCTGTTGTAACGCTGGATCTTGGTCTGCCCTCCTCCCCCGATACCCCCCATGAAGGCTTTAAGCTCTTAGAGGAGATACCCTCCCTCTCTCCTCAAACCAAGGTGATCGTCATCACCGGCAATGCCGAGGAAGAAAATGCAGTCCGGGCAGTTGCCCTCGGTGCAGCAGACTTCTGCACCAAACCCATTGATTTAAAACTATTAAATATTATCCTGTCAAGAACGTTTAAAATTTTCAAACTGGAAGAGGCCAACCGCAAGTTGCAGAAGCAAGCAGGACAGACCGGTTCCTTTTATGGCATGTTGGGTATCTCCCCCGTAATGTGCAGTCTGTTTGATGGTATCAGACAGGTGAGTGAGACCGATTATTCGGCGCTCATCACAGGAGAGAGCGGCACAGGAAAGGAGATGGCCGCAAGGGCAATCCACAGCCTGAGCAACAGAGCAAAAAAGCCCCTGGTGATAATCAACTGCGGAGCGATTCCTGAAAATCTGCTGGAGAGCGAGCTTTTCGGCCATGAAAGGGGAGCATTTACCGGAGCAGTGGGCCGTAAAATCGGTAAGTTTGAACATGCAGATAAGGGGACGGTGTTTCTGGATGAGATCAGTGAGCTTCCCCTGGTTCTACAGGTGAAAATCCTGCGGTTTCTCCAGGAAGGCACTGTTGACCGTGTAGGGGGAACAAAGACAATCATCCTGGATGTCCGCATTGTCGCAGCTAGCAACATCAATCTTGAGGATGCCGTTAAGGAAGGGACCTTTCGCGAAGACCTCTTCTACAGGCTTAATGTGGTCCCATTGAAGATCCCTTGTTTGAAGGAACGAGGAGAAGATATATTGATCCTTGCCCATCACTTTCTCCAGGAAGAGACCCAGTCCCTTGGGCGGGGGCAGGTATCCTTTTCTCCGTCCGCAATCGCTGCTCTAACCGATTATCCCTGGCCAGGTAATGTCAGGGAACTCAAGAACCGTATTCAACGTGCTCTGGGCACTAACTCCGGTCGTGTCATCGATCCCATTGACCTGGGGCTGGAAGCC
>JAXHSZ010000421.1:0-5398 GCA_034190725.1 Thermodesulfobacteriota bacterium | reverse complement strand
TGAAGAAGGTTACTTCTATATCGTGGACCGGGCCAAGGATATGTATCGAAGTGGAGGGGAGAATGTGTATCCGGCCGAGATAGAAAAAGCGTTGCTTGAACACCCCGACATAGCCAATGCAGCCATTATCGGAGTGCCCGATGAAAAATGGGGAGAGACCGGAAAAGTATTTGTTGTCCTTAGGGAAGGGAAAAGCATAACATTAGAGGAAATACACGAGTATCTTGAGGGAAAGGTTGCGAGATATAAGTACCCTAAGCACTTGGAATTTCTGAAAGAGTTTCCATTGACCACTACGGGCAAGGTAAAAAAGGTTGAATTGAAGGAAAGAGAGAATAAAATCTTTGTCGAGTAGAGGTGGTAACGATAGAAATTCAAAATCAAAATGTCAATACAAATGCTTGAACTAAGACATGTCTGCGCAGACCCTTAATATGGCTTTTTAATAGCATGTTGGGCTATTTCGCCAGGTAAATATGAAGCAGAATATTACCTTTAAGAGGCTGAAATCGAGTTGTTCTTACAATCTGTTGAGTGAGGAAGGAGGGGGCGGGCCTATGGGAAAGATTGTTACTTTCGTAGTCTTGCTGTACACAGTTTTTTTTCTGATTAGCCCAGGCAATGATATTTTCGCCGGCACAACAAGAGGTATCAAGGGAGACACTCTTATCATTGGAATAATAATGGACCAGACTGGACCGGCATCTGATATCGGTGTAGCATATGCCGCCGGCATCAGGAATTATTTCAGAAATACAAATGAGACCGGCGGCATCAATGGTAGAAAGATCAAACTTATCTTAGAAGATGACGGCTATTCAATGCCCAGGGCAATTGCAGCATTCAAGAAGCTTGTTTTTAGGGATAAAGTGCTCATGATTCTGGGTTGTGGGGGGACTGGCCAGAACACTGCCTTGTTTCCTCAGATAAAGAAATATAGAGTTCCCACAAATACGGTAAGCTGGTCCTGGACAATGAATGATCCTGTAAATAAGTATGTGTTTACACCCGGTAATGACAACAAGGACGAGATTAAGGTAATAATGGATTATATTGTAAAGACGATGAAGGCGAAAGATCCCAGGATTGCCCTCGTTAGCGCCGATGTGGAATGTGGAAAATCGGGTTTCAGAGTGGCGGAAGCAAAGGCAAAAGAGTACAATGTGGATCTCGTTGGAAGGGAGATCCTGCCTATCGGTGTCTTGGATGCCAGTACTCAGGTTCTTAGTTTAAGGAAAAAGAAGGCGACCCATGTAATAACCATGATAACTGTAGGAATGTCTTTAGCTTTACTCAAAAGCGCCAAAACTTTCAATTACGACCCTATATTTTTCGGCACCTTTCATTTCTTCGGGGATGAGGTCGTAGAAATTGCTCGTGAAAGAGCAAAAAGCATGTATGGTGTTGCAGCATTTGGATCATGGTTTGACGACAACAGTGGAATTGTCGAGATGAAGCGAATATCGCTAAAGTATCATCCGAACATGGAACCTCCCAATAGATATTACATAAAAGGATGGATTACATCAAAGATAACATATGAAGGCATTAAAAGATCTGGAAAAGACCTCACCCCCGATAGGCTTGTAGATGCATTAGAATCCATAAAAGACCTTGATATGAAAGGGCTTACCGGGCCTATAAACTATAGCCCCAAAAATCACAAAGGAAACAGTTATGCAAGGTTATATAAAGCAGATATAGATAAGGGATACTTTGTCCCCGTTACTGAATGGACAAAACCAGAGTAGGAACCCTGGATTGTAAGGATCAGAAAATCAATACCGTATCTTAGAAGCATTAAAGCAAGGCTTATATATTTATAGATGTTCCCGAGGCCAAGGAGGAAGAAAATGGAAAAAGAACCCATTGAATTGACCAGACAAATTGCTCAATTCATCACAAAGACAGATGCTTCCGCTATTCCAGCTCACATCTATGATCACGCAAAGGTTTGTTTCCTCGACTGGTTGGCAGTCACCATGGCGGGGAAAAACGAGCCCCTTGTTACAAAATTAATTAAATATGCGGATATCATGGGAGGAAATGAACACGCAACCATCCTTGGACATGGTTTGAAGAAATCGGTGGAACATGCTGCTTTGATAAATGGGGCCGCATCCCATGCCCTTGACTATGATGATTCGCTTCTGGCATTTGTGGGGCATCCATCGGCAACTTTATTTCCATCTCTTCTGGCTCTTTCCGAATGGAAAAGCAAGAGTGGGAAGGATTTTCTTGCCGCATATATCATTGGCCTTAAGGCCGGTTCTTGTATAGGACAATGCACCGGGTTTGGGCACTACATGACCGGGTGGCACGGAACATCTACGATAGGGCATCTGGCATCTGCTGCTGGTTCGGCGAGGCTTTTGGAATTGGACATGCAGCATACTGTACATGCCCTTGGGATCGCGGGCACACAGGCATCGGGATTGAGAAGGGTTTTCGGGACCATGTGTAAGCCGTTTCATGCGGGGAAAGCATCGATGGCCGGATTAATGTCCGCCCTCCTGGCCGGTGAAGGTTTTACCAGCGCTGAAGATATACTTGAGGGGCCAAACGGCTTTTTTCAGGTCATGAAAGGTCAAATAAACGAGGAAGTTGTTGGAACTCTGGGGAAGACATGGGAGATCGAGAACATAGCGCAAAAATACCACGCATCCTGTCATGCAACCCATTCCCCTATGGAAGGGGTTCTGGAGATTGTTGATAGAGAAAAACTCAAACCTGAGGTCATTAAATCCATAAGGATCCAATGTTCTCAACTCGCTATAGACGCAGCCGGGCAGCTTGAACCGTCCACCGGTCTTGAGGGAAAGTTCAGCATCCCTTATTGTGTAGCCAATGCAGTAATAAGAGGTAACACAGGAATGCAGGCATTTACTGATGAGAAGGTAAATGAGCCGGAAGTAGAGGAATTTTATAGAAGGATTACCCTGAAACACAACAAAGAATTTACAGAAGTTGAAGCCAAGGTAGAGATTGAAATGGATTCAGGGAAGGTGTTTTCCGGTTTTTCTAATGTAGTCAAAGAGATTCCCCCCTATGAATTAAAAGAGAAAAAAATTAAGGCTAAGTTCAAAGACTTATGCACCCCGATTGTCGGAGAAAGGGTCACCAATGATTTATTGGAGCATATCATGTATCTGGAGATGCTCAATGATGTGGGTGACCTGATACGTATGATTCCTGTGAAATAATTTAAAAAGGTATCGGTTTATAGTTCACAGTTAACGGTTGATAAAGCATAATGGCTCATCGAGGATTAACGGGGTATTTTCTTCGACCTGTGCGATTAAGCAGGGTTTCGGTGAGCGCCAATTTGAGAAAGTTATTTCGGCCCTATCCTTAAAGGATCGTGAACCGGCAACTGTTAACCGTGAACGGTTTCCTTGAAAGGAGGCCTTATGACCTTTAAGAAAAAGATCGAAAAAGCAGCCCGACTTATCTCAGAGAGCCGAAGGGCTGTAGCGTTGACCGGAGCCGGAGTCTCTGCAGAGAGCGGGATTTCTACGTTCAGAGATAAGGGCGGGATATGGGACCGATACCCAGAAGGGGATTCCGGAGGGATCATGGCGGTCATGGCCAACCATCCTGAGGACACTTCCGAGATCTTGATGGGATTTATGGACGGTATGAGAGCAGCCAGACCCAATCCCGGTCATAAGGCCCTGGCCGATTTGGAGGAGATGGGCTATCTGAGCTCGGTCATCACCCAGAACGTGGATAATCTTCATAGAGAGGGCGGCAATTCCCGCGTACTCGAGATGCATGGAAATATATACAGACTCCGGTGCACTGTGTGTGAAGAGAAAAAGATTCTCCAAAGAGAGGCGTTTTTTGAGATGATGTCTGAATTGATAATGAAGACGGAGCGGTTTTCACCTGTCGAGATGATATCCCGTCTACCTCTCTGCTCCTGTGGAGGGAATACCCGTCCAGATGCGGTTGCTTTTGGAGAACCCGTTCAAGATCTTCAAGAAGCTATTGCAGAGTCTAAGGCCTGTGATCTCATGCTGATTTTGGGCACATCCGGAGTGGTCTATCCGGCTGCATCCCTCCCCAGTCATGCACGAATAGAGGGAGCGCGCCTCATTGAAATAAACCCGCAGAAGAGCGCTCTGACCAGTAAGGTGGATCTTTTTATCGAGGGGAAAACCGGGGAGATTCTTCCTAGAATCGTTTCGTTAGTAAAAGAGATGACAACTTCTCAATAACTTTGGGAAACAGAATTGTGCTGCAGCTTCGCTGTGAATTATGTCATCTTCTCGGACTTTTCCACGTATGCGGTTAACCAAGTTCACCGCCTGTCAGGCGCTTGCTTCGTTTGCTTCTCAAGAACAGCAGGCTCCCATCAGGTTATACATGTAATGGGATTGGGAGATTTGTGTGTCTATTAGGATGCGTGCCAAGCTGTTGCGTACAAGAGGGAAACGAACCAAACTGCATCTGCTTACTGTAATCCAGTTTAACCACGCTGATCCGAACTTCTTGAGAAGTTACAAGAGATGGCTGCTGACATAAGGTCTGAGATGTCGATTGGAGACTCAATTTTGATTGAGTGACAGGATCTGATGATGCAATCATCAAGAAAGGGGAAAGATGGCAATTAAAGGACCACTCACCGGTATTAGAATATTGGATCTATCACATGCTCATGCAGGGCCCTATGGCACTCAGCTCTTGGGTGATCTGGGAGCAGAGATACTTAAGATAGAACCTCCCGGTCGCGGGGATATTGTAAGAGGGCTCAATCCTTCCTTAAAGGGTGAAAGCTATTACACTTTGGCACTCAATAGGAACAAGAAAAGCATAGTATTGGATCTATATACTGAATCCGGCAGAAATACCTTCTATGACTTGGTGAGGCTATCCGATGCCGTCTTCGACAACTTCCGAGCAGGAGTTATTGAAAGGTTGAAGATCGATTTTGATGCGTTAAAAGAGATTAATCCGAGGGTTATTTCGTGTTCTATTACAGGATATGGCTCATCCGGACCATATAAAGAAAAACCGGCCATCGATGATATAATTCAGGGAATGTCAGGTTCATTCAGCCTTACCGGAGACAGGAACAGCGGTCCTCTTCGGCCAGGTATTGCAATTGCCGATCTCTCGGGAGGTTTTTTTGGCGCCATGGGTATTATCGTGGCCCTTTATGAAAGGCAAAAGACGGACAAATGTGTACGGGTAGAGGTGAACCTTCTGGAATCTACCATGTCACTCATGTCAAACCACTTTCAGATGTTCTTTCTTTCAGGAGAACCACCGAAACCTCAAGGCAGAAGGCATCCTGCCGCTCCTATCGGAGTGTTTCAGACAAGGAACGGATATGTCACATTAGGCCCCTCATGGCCGAACATAGCGCACGCACTCAATAGAACATGGCTTATCG
>JAXHSZ010000420.1:0-2998 GCA_034190725.1 Thermodesulfobacteriota bacterium | reverse complement strand
CTGCCATTGAACTTATGCAGTTTATCGCCTTTTTTTGCAGCGATTATATACGCGCCGAGCAGTACGCCAGATCTAAAACCAGTTGGTACCTAGTGATTACCCCGACCAATGGGTTCATATGGTCATCTTCGTCATTATTAGACATGACGCATATATCATGATCTGGGAATAGTTCTTTGATTTTTTCTAGGTTACTCATTGTTTTCCCTCCTAAAGTTCAACACGAATGGTCTCGGTTCTGGTTCAGGTGGGGTGAGATAGGGGCGTATTTTTTCAATTTCTTCAGGTGTATATACGTGCAGCGAAAGCTCTCTTTTCAACCATTCAATGGCTGTTTTGTTGCCTTTTTTTGCACATGGGATATACTCCAAAGCCTTCTGTTTTTTCCTTTGGAGTATCAATTTTTCTCTAGCAACGGCCCGATCAAGCTGCTTCTGGAATCTTTTTAGGCCGGAAGTATTATCATTGCCATACAAAACAATAGCTATCTCATATTTAATTGGTTGGTATTTTTCTTCTGATAGTTCCATGTTAGACTCCTTTCACCCTCACACTTGCCCAAACTTGTCGCAAGTGTGAGGGTTGAGTTTGGTTGAGAACTACGGCAGAGCCTTATTCCTTGGCCCTTTCTGTTGTAATAGGGTTAGGCTTTGCCTTGCCCTTGTTACGGCGACAAAGGCAACTCTTCTTTCCTCTCTTTCAATCTGTTTGCTTTTCAGAATTCCGAGCAAACACTTTTTTGATGTGGTCATGTCAAGATGGACATGATCCGCTTCACCCCCTTTCACAGAATGGATCGTGCCCAAAATCACAGGAGAAGATGAGTCTTTCCCATGCAGTGCAGAGGCCAGTTCTAAAGCAACACCATTGAGCTTGAAAACATCCTCAATTTCATTAGTAAAAAAGGCGTCTTTGACCCCAATTAATGGCAAATCACGCCTTTCTATTTTGTCTGTGTCTTTTAGCTCCAACTCCTTAAAGCCACTCTTTACCCCTGGTTTCAAGTTTCCCTTTGCGATAGTGCAAGATACTATCTCTTTTAATTCTTTCGCTGTAATTGCTTCGTCACGACCCAAAGCTTCATATGCTCGCAAAACCCTAAACCCTTTTGTTCCCAAAGGGTTAAAGCTCTTGTCTTTCACTCGGTATGGATTATGCCAAGGTATGCCCTTTTTTATGAGGTATTTCTTCCACCTGTTTAGGTGGTAGTTACACCTGCAAATCAACATATGACTCCCTGGTCTTTCAAAATCAGGTAGGAGTCTTTTCGACACGTTTCCATTGATTTTAGTAGGGAGCATATCAAGCCCATTAATAATCCTTGACGCATACTCCGCAACTGTTTGAGGTACTCTATAAGATTGATTCAAGGGGATTGTGGTTTTAGCTGGTAGATTTTCAAAAGCGTCCGGGTCACTACCAGCCCACCCATAAATTGACTGGTTTGGATCTCCGACAAAAATAGTATGATATGTTTTTTTTGCCCATTTCTTTAGGAGAGAGAACTGCAACGGTGTACTATCTTGACTTTCATCAATAAATAGCACATCTATATCAGGGTACAAGTCCAACATAAGAGCGTGTTCAAGCAATCCCGTAAAGTCTATATACCCATTCTGATACATCCAGTCTTTCCATATTCCACAGAATGCCTGAATATCATCCGGCCATTCTTTCTCGGAGATAAGCTTGTTCCTAAGAATATTCATCATATTAAATCTATTCCGATTGTAATTGGATTCCTTTTTTGTCAAGTCAATCTCTGGGGAGTCTTCATCGTATTTGTAGCTGACTTGATTCCAGGCAAGTTCAGGGTATGCCTCAAAGAACTCTTTTAGATTCTTTTCAGCAATATCCTTCTTTTGGAATTTCCCCAACCGAAAACACATGCTATGAACAGTCCTCACATTCTGGATAGAGGCCGGGGAGACCCCGGCCTTGTCACATATCCTATCGACAAGTTCTACGGTTGCGCCCTTCGAGAATGAGACTGCCCCGATCATCGATGGGTGATACTTTTCACAGGCCCGCTCAATTTGGTTTATGAGGTAGCTCGTCTTGCCGCATCCTGCTGTTCCTATTACTTTCGTAATATTCGAGCTCATTTTTACATACCTTCTCCCACATTTTCAATGATCTCCCATGACTTCATGAGTGGCATGTACGCCTTTCTCATGTTTTGTATTACCTTTTGTTGTGCTTCAGTCAGGATCATAAGATTAGTTTTTTCCAGATTATAATTCAGATCAGGTTCTGAGAAATTCTTACCATCCTTACTCTTCGCTGCTTTCAACCGAAATTCAGTCACCATTGCTCTTAGTAGTATCCCCTTCATGGAGGTAAGAGTGAAAAACTGATCTATCGACCTCTTACAGGCCGGAGGGATGCTCAGGCATGATGGGAGAAGGTCGTTTTCACATAAAATATAAATCCGCTTCATGTTCTTGCATGCTTTCCCGTTCCCCTTATCGGCAGTACCCCATTGATTTTTGGGGCAGGCCCTACATTCTTTGGCCTGAACATCATTGCTATTCAAATTCGGATGGATACTATCGAGCGAAGAACAGTCCGGTGATACTCCTCCGCCTGATTCATCATATGATTCTGCCCACCATGCGTTGCAACTGTGGTGGAATAGGATAATGCCCCGGAAGGTTTTCACGGTGTCACCAGTAGGCATCTCAAATAGTTGTGCCGGATGGACGATTTTGATTCGTGGGAAATCAATTTCCACCCCTTCGAGGTTTTCTTTGAGTTCTTCGACCAGGCCGGTATTTGCCAATTGAAATTCGCTTTTTGTTACAATCTCTTTGCCCATTGCTTTTTTCTCCTTGTGTTTTGATTTTATTTCCTGAATCCGATCTGTTTGACTGTACTGATATTGAGATATGAGGGCAAAGGACGATCCTCCTTTATCTGCTCCTTTGCCCACGATGCAAGGTTGTTGTGATTAATTGTCTCGTAAACAAGATCCCCGTCTCCAATGGTTCTCAAAAAC
>JAXHSZ010000042.1:0-4529 GCA_034190725.1 Thermodesulfobacteriota bacterium | reverse complement strand
TGAGAAAATACCCTTTGTGCATGAGACTGTATCGGAGATCACCTGCCATAGCAAAGGTGCCAGATGGCTGGTACCGGCCGCCAGAACGGTTATCGATATTGGAGGACAGGATTGCAAGGCCATACGAGTTGACGATGACGGGAAAGTCGTCAAATTCGTTACAAATGACAAATGCGCTTCCGGTACGGGTCGGTTCTTGGACGTCATGGCAAAAGTGCTCGGAATCCAGGTGGATGAGCTTGGCAGACTTTCCTCAAGGACCAAGGTGCCGGTGACCCTGGCATCCACCTGTACGGTCTGGGCACAGGCAGATGTGATTAAGTATTTAAACTCCGGGTATGCGGTGGAAGACATCGGCGCCGGAATAAATACAGCCATGGCCAACCGCGTGGCCATGTTGGTCAATTCAGTGAAAGCAGAGAAAGATGTCTGCATGACAGGGGGCGTAGCCAAGAACATCGGCGTGGTGCAGTCCCTGTCGAAAATTCTTGGCCACCGTATTAATGTGCCTCGCAGGGCCGATCCACAGATTGTCGGCGCCATCGGCGCGGCGCTGCTTGCTGAGGAAAAGTTATAAGTTTTCATACAGCATTCATTTCTCAGTCCGTGTAAATTGCCCTTGATTATTTACTTAGATTACGGTTTCAGGTGTCAGTGTTCAGGTTTTAGATTTTCTTTTTCTCACCCCTGACACCTGAAACCTGTGAACGGCAATCAAGTTTTAATAAATTGAATCAGGACAAAGGAGGAGGCCCAATGCGAGTTGCCGGGTGTGATATCGGGTCATTAACGGCCAAAGCAGTAATTATGGAAGAAGAGAATATCCTCTCGGAAGCCATTATCCAGTCTCAGACCAAACCATCAGCATCGGCCGAAGAAGTCATTGATCTGGCCCTGGACCGGGCCGGACTTTCAAGAGACGATATCCAGTATGCAGTCGGCACCGGTTATGGAAAGGATCTGATTCCGTTTGTGCAACGAGTCGAATCGGAGATTTCCTGTCATGCAAAAGGCGCCTGGTGGAGTACACCCTCGGTACGCACGGTGATCGATATCGGAGGTCAAGACGCTAAAGTGATTCGTGTGGATGAAACCGGAAAGGTGATTCGGTTCATCTACAATGACAAGTGTGCTTCCGGAACCGGACGTTTTCTTGAAATAATGGCGGATGCACTGGAGGTAAACATTGAAGAAATGGGTTCTCTTGGCAAACAGTCCGGGGAAATAATCACCATTTCCAATCAGTGTGTAATTTTTGCAGAAACCGAGGTGGTATCGCTCATCAACAAAGGCCGGGACATCCCCGACATTATCAACGGGCTGCATCATGCCATGACCGGTCGGGTGGCATCCCTGGCAAAAAGCATCGGTGTGGAAGAAGATGTGGTCTTGGCCGGCGGTGTGGCCAAAAACATCGGTGTGTTTGATGCCTTGGCGGAGAGTCTGGATCTGCCTGTGAGAACTCTCAATGGCATTGATCCACAGATTAACGGTGCGGTGGGAGCCGCTCTGTTTGCCATGGAATACATAAAAGGTAACAGTTTAGCTTTTTGAAAAGAGTCGCTTCAACGGCAATCAAATTTTAATCCATGTAAAACTCGCATCCAGTGAGCGTAAAGAAAGGACAGTATGTCACTATTCAATTCGGTATCTACATTCCGACCCATTTCAGCTATAAAATGTGAGATAATTCCCTGTTCTTTCTTAACGCTCACTAAGATGCTCAGACAGAACACGCATTAAAATTTGATCGCCGTTGAAGCTTGCTGACAGCTTTCTATTTCATATCACTAAAATAATACTACAAAAGAAAAATGAATTTTTTTGGGGAACAATTCACTGAGATGCGCTCTTTTATTGAGCAAATAAAGTCAGCAGGCAAGCTTTTGAAAACCCAAATTCAAGGTCCGGTAGAATGGCCTTCAGGCGGTGACCGCAATCTTGTGCTGTCTCAGGATATGGCTGTAGAACTGGGCAGTCCGAATGATGAGTCAGTTTCATTTCTGATCTGGCGGGATGACGACGGTCGAGTCCATGACAGGTGCATATCCACAGTTGGGCCTGATCTGCCGGAAAGTGTGAACAAACACCTCCCGTTCGGTAAAGTGGTCATGATTGCCGGGCGGAATTTTTCAGCAGATAATGCGTACACACGCTATCGTGAGATGGAAGGCCTCCGGTATGATGTCAATCTTCAGGGCTATATGATGCGGGCGGTATCTCAGTATCTGCGAGAATGGAGCCGCGTGAGCCGGGAGGCAATCGAGAGAGGTTTTTCATTACGCATTCTTGGCGCAGACTTGATTGATCGGTACCATGCCCTTGACTATGTGACAGCCGTGGAAATCATCTTTGTGACATCCAGCAGAGATGATGTTTTGACACTGAAAAAGATCGGGGCAAAGTCTGCAAGAATCATCAGCGCCATGAATAAGATGGCTGAAGAACTGTCATTTGACTGCGATACCTGCGAATATATGGATGTGTGCCAGGATGTGGGTGCTCTGCGCTCAATGCGGAACTCGATAAAAGGAGATTCATGGGAAAATGTCTAAAACAGACAGTCACGGAACAAAAACAATTGCAGTGTGCGGCAAAGGAGGCGTCGGAAAGACCTCGATCAGTGCACTCATGGCAAAAATACTGATCCGGAGGCAGAATTTCAAAGTGCTTGCAATTGATGCCGATCCCGCCATGGGATTGGCGACCAACTTGGGGATGCAGGCGCAAAAGACAGTGGATGATATCCGTAATGATCTGATCGAGCGTGTGAAGCGAGGAGAAGCAGGAGATCGAAAGGAAATGATTGCACATCTGGATTATGAATTGTTCAGTGCATTGGCCGAGCGAGAAAATCTAATGTTTCTCGCTATTGGTCGTCCGGAACAGGAAGGATGCTACTGCCAGGTGAATCACTTCCTCAGGGATATTATCGCATCCGTGGCCCAAAGCTTCGATGCAGTCATAATCGATGGAGAAGCCGGTATTGAACAGATCAACCGCAGGGTTATGGAAACCGTTACCCATTTAGTGGTGGTGTCGGATCTATCCGTCAAAGGAATTCAGGTTGCCAAAACAATCCAGGATGTCTCCAAAACCAGTGTGCCTTACAGGCAGAGCGGACTCATTCTTAACAGACTCCGAATCGGAGAGGACAAAGCAGATATAAACATTCCTTCCGATGTGAAATACCTGGGGTGGATACCTGAGGATGATATTATTCGAGAGTATGATATTGCTGGGAGAAGTTTTCTCGAAATGGATGAGGGGGCATCGATCCATGCAGTTGCGAACTGCATGAACGCAATGGGATTGTGATAGGTTTTCAGATATTAAATTTCACAAGGTCAGAGGGAGGAATCCGATTAAGTAGAATATTTCAGTGAAATCAGTGAAATCCCTATGGAAAGCTGTGAGGATATTATGATATGTCCAAAATGTGAACATGTGAATCCTGAAGACGCTAGGTTTTGCAACGGCTGTGGAAATAAATTGGAACTTGCCTGCCCGGAATGCGGGAAGGGGAATCCAACAGGCAGCAGATTTTGCAACGGGTGTGGGCATAACCTTGCCGCTTCCCCCCAACCACCCCCCCAAGACCTCTCCTTTGACGAAAAACTCGAAAAGATACAACGATACCTTCCAAACGGCCTCACCGACAAAATCCTTGCCCAAAGGGGAAAGATTGAAGGAGAGAGAAAACAGGTCACAGTCATGTTCTGCGACATGGAGGGATTTACACCACTCTCAGAGAAACTCGACCCTGAAAAAGTCTACTCCATTATGGATGAAGTCTATGAATTCCTCATCCATAGAGTCAATGAATATGGAGGCACAGTCAATGAACTCACAGGAGATGGGATCATGGCCCTCTTTGGAGCACCCATTGCAGTGGAAGACTCCCCCCAAAGAGCCATCCGCTCTGCATTAGCCATCCACAGAGAAGTCACCAGATTCAGTGACAAGATACGACTGGAAAAGAAGATCCCCCCGATACATATGCGAATAGGAATACACAGCGGCCCTGTGGTTGTGGGCACCCTGGGCAATGACCTCAGAGTAGAATTCAAAGCAGTAGGAGACACGGTAAACCTTGCATCCAGGATGGAAGGACTGGCAGAACCAGGTGCCACCTATGTCACGGAAGAAACCTTCAAACTCACGGAAGGACTCTTCAGGTTTGAGGCATTGGGAGAAAAGAGCATCAAAGGCAAAGAACAACCCATCAAAGCATACAGAGTCATTGCCCCCAGCACCAGAAGAACCAGGTTTGATGTGAGTGCAGAGCGTGGACTCACCCCCTTTGTGGGCAGGGAGAGGGAGCTTGAGCTCTTATTGGATGGACTTGAAAGAATGAAATCAGGAAAAGGCCAGGCATTCTCCATCATGGGAGAGGCAGGAGTGGGCAAGTCCAGGCTCTTATACGAGTTCAGAAAAGCCATAACCAACCAGGACATAACCTTCTTGGAAGGCAAATGTCTCTCGTACAGTGGAGGAGTCGCCTATCATCCCATCATAGACATACTCAA
>JAXHSZ010000419.1:0-2359 GCA_034190725.1 Thermodesulfobacteriota bacterium | reverse complement strand
TAATTCTTGTGCTTTTTTTCAATGCTTGTTTCTTTGTGATATTTATCCGTCAATTCCTCTTTGCGAAGTCAGATTTCTCTTGTGAAAAACTCGCTACACCACCAAATCGCTCAATTTAGGTTGGACATACTCGGATTCCTCCCTCTGACCTTGTGAAATTTAATATCTGAGAATCTATAGAATTACCTGCAAAATTTTATGATAATACTCAATAGAGGTGTAAAACAATGATTCAGGACAAGAAAATCGGATTCATTGGATCAGGGAACATGGCAGAGGCCATTATGAGAGGGATTATTGAGAAAGGTGTGGTTTCTGCTGTCAACATCATTGCATCCGACATACTGGATGATAGGCGAAAGTTGTTAAGCGATTCTTTCAATATTACCACGACCTCTGACAATGCTGAACTCGTATCTCAGGTAAACATAATATTTTTGGCCGTGAAACCCCAGATTGTTGAAACGGTCTTAAACGATACGAAAAGCAGCATGGATGTGTCCCAACTCATAGTGTCCATTGCCGCCGGCATAACTTTGACGCAAATCGAGGGGAGTCTTCCGCCAAAGAGCAAGGTCATCAGGGTCATGCCCAATACACCGGCCTTGATCGGAGAGGGAGTTGCGGCCATTTCACCCGGATCACATGCCACAAAAGAAGATGTAGCGCTTGTTCGAGATATTTTTGATGCTGTGGGCAAAACAGTCATAACTGAGGAAAAATATATGGATGCAGTAACAGGCTTGAGTGGAAGCGGTCCGGCATATGTCTTCTTGATGATCGAAGCCCTTATGGACGGGGGCGTCAAGGCGGGACTGAACAGAGAAACGGCTCGTACCCTTGCTGTACAGACTTTTCTTGGATCTGCAAAGATGCTCTTTGAAACAGGAGAACATCCGGCAAAGTTGAAGGATATGGTCACATCACCCGGGGGCACCACAATAGAGGGATTACATGCCTTAGAGGATGGGAACATCAGGGCCGTCATAATGAATGCTGTTGAGGTGGCAACGGAACGATCAAGGGAATTGGGAAAGAAATTCTGATGGATGAATGGGGGTATTGTTTAGAGTATGTTAACACCAAAGTATAAAAAAACCATAGAAAGAATGGCCGAATTCTATGAAACCTACAAAGTAAGTCATGTGGGATTTCAAGGGTATAGAAAGACCAATGATTTTCCCTGAGGAGATTCATTGAAGAACATGACATTTGAATCCAGATATGACGCCAATGATGTCCGGTTTTCTGATGCGGACTTCTTTTACACCTCTATAACGCTCTATGTATTTATTTGGAGAAAAGATCACAAAAGAAGCCAAAAGAGGAGCGTATTTCATGCTTTATGGATTCAGTAAGATTTTACCGAATTATCAGGGATTGCAGCTGATCACGAATAGCAGTATCCTTAAAAGAATAATGCCGATTTACAGAAAAGAGTAAAAGTTCTATGCTATTCAAACTTTTTTTAGCCTTCACAATCATCCCCTTTCTCGAACTTTACCTGCTTCTTAAAATAGGATCTCACCTTGGGGCATTCGCCACCATATGTATTATTATTGCAACCGGATTTTGGGGCGCTTATTTGGCTAAGCTTCAGGGTATCAGAACAATGACACGGGTGAGGGCGATCTTGAATCAGGGAGGATTACCTGCTGAAGAGATGCTCGATGCCATGTTGATCTTTATCGCCGGTGCTGTCCTCCTGACACCGGGATTCCTCACAGACATTGCAGGGATAATGATCCTTATACCCAAAACGCGATTTTACTTTAAACGCTGGTTAAGACACAAGTTCGACCAATGGGTTGGTGCAAACAGAACCGCTGTAGGAAAAAGGTACCAATAATGTCGGAATGTTCCCATGGAAAACAAAAACCTCTCATCCTTGCCTCATCTTCGCCGAGAAGGAGGGAACTGCTGAATCAAATAGGACTCCGATTTGAGGTCATCCCCAGCAATGTGGAGGAAGTCAAAGAGGACGGTGAATACCCCATTTCTCATGTCTTACGACTTGCAGAAGAGAAGGCATTGGACATTTCACGGAAGGTTGAGAATTCATGGATAATCGGAGCAGACACAATAGTTTTGGTGGATGGTGAAATCCTGGGAAAACCTTCCGAAGAGCAAGAAGCCTATCAGATGCTGATGAAGCTGAGTGACAGAGAGCACAAAGTCTTAACGGGCTTTTGTATCATTGATTCCGAAACAGGAGAGTCCACAAAGAAGCATGTGGAAACTACAGTGATGATAAAGAAGCTTACCCATGAGGAAATCACAGAATATATCAAGACCAGAGAGCCTTTCGACAAAGCCGGTAGTTATGCGATCCAGGGTAGAGGTTCTTTTATGGTCAGAG
>JAXHSZ010000418.1:0-10182 GCA_034190725.1 Thermodesulfobacteriota bacterium | reverse complement strand
TTTCAATCTCATCCTCATATGTAGCACCGTTTGTAAAATGGTACGGCAGAGTCGGACGGACAAAGCTCCTTGAAGTGACAGCCATAAAATTTGGGATCTTTAACTTGGTAAACTGGGGCACTAAAGCAAGCCCTTGTCCTGTCCCTCCCAACTCAACAAACATAAAGGCTTTATCTCTATAAACCAGTTTCTTGAAGGCGGATACATGCAACGGAATGGTATATCGATCATCTTCAATGATCAATTGAACCTTTCTTCCAAGGATTCCTCCCTGATCATTTATATGTCTGAAAAATACCCTCATAGCCTTTGGGGCCGGAACCTGGAGTGTAGCTGTAGGACCGGTCATATCTGCTATGACACCAATCTTTATGGTATCTTTGGGAACAACTGCATCCACTTTATCAACAGCAGAGACTGCATTTGAAAATCCCAGAATCAAGAAAAAACCGACAATCAACATACATACCGCTCTCATTCTCATCACTCTTCTCCTTTCTTCAAATAACTCAAGTCAAACGCTCAATACGAAATAGATACATTTGCCTTTCATGAGTAACCGTTCACGGTTCTCGGTTTACTGTTTACAGTTTTTAATTAATGAATTATCAAAGATTAAAGTATTTTTGATTTTGTGTTCAACTCCTGATGGAGTTCTTTTCCATCTCTATCAGAGAATACCTCAACTTCCCGTGAAACTGTAGTTCACAATTTCACATATTCAACCCAAGTTTTTTCCAACTGTTCACTGTGAACAGAGTAACTTCTCAATAACTTCGGGAAATGTACTTATGCCGTAGCTTACAGGAGAGCTTTTATGAGTGACATTGTGAATTTTGGGAGATACGTATTCAGGAGGCTCGGTGTTAAAAATTCAAAATGTTTGAGGGCGATAAGCCCGAGTTTTTTGAATTTTAGCCGAGTACCCTGAATGCGCCCAAAATTCACATAGGAGCAAATGAAAGCTCCCCTGTGAGCTACGGCATATTCCTGGACTTTTTGAGACGTTACTGAACGGATATAATAATTCTACCACCTCCTTGTCTCAGTCTTCCGCATCTATCCTGCCACTGGCAGAAAAATTTAACCAGCAACACTTCTACAACAGCATTTCTTTGAATTTGAAACTGAAACCCGATCCCTGAAACTTAAAAACAGTTACTTTCCAGCTTTGAACCACTCAATTTAGGTTGAACCCAGGTTGAAATAAGATTAATTAAATGATGTCTTTTGCAATCCAGGTTTTAACCAATCAGTGAAAGGGATAAAAATACCCTTTAAAAAATCCGGTTTGTATATTCGACAGTACTCTGTTGCCTTGCGGTCGTTATGGCCGAAAGTTACAGGACCGCACAGACCTCTGGTGTCAAAGTTCTCCATACTTTCCATGGCTTGGACCAGACCCTCCTGGGTCAGGTGCTTGCCCGCTCTTTTCAAACCTTCGGCTACGATAGTTGCATCTGTCCATCCCATTGTGTATGTTCTGACACTGTATGACTTTTCCTTACCGGGGTAGTATCCCAATGTCACATCTCTCATTTCCGCACAGCCTGGGGTTTCATCATACCAGGAACTGTACAGTGCATCTACTGCAAAATTCTCTAATGCTTTGCCCGTCATCCTTATTAAATCATCAGTGCACATCCATTTTGTCCCGATTACATCCGGGTGGTAATTATACTTTATGGCATCTCTGATAAAGACTGCACCGCTGTTCGAAACATGGTGAATTATTACACAGTTCACATTTTTTCTTCTCATGTTAAGAACCTGGGAATTCGCCTCCATGGCTCTCATGGAAAGTATTTGATTTTCTACCAATTCCACATCGTACAATCGGGCCTGTCTTTTCGCTTCCCTCAATCCAACTTTTCCATGCTTTGTATCCAGATGCACAATACCCAGGCGGAGATCTTTGGTTCTGAGCACATTCACAAGATAATGGAATATCACTCTGATTTCGTCTTCGTATGTGGCGCCCAAATTAAACATATATCTGGCAGGGGGAATCACAACGGCCTCAGCAGTAGTGGTTGCTAGATAAGGAACCCGATGTTTCTCCGCCCTCTTCTTCAACATCAAAACGGCTGCTGTAGAGCCACCTCCCATAAAAGTAAAGACCCTGTCCTTGAACATCAGCTTTTTGAAGCAGGCTAATGTCTCTGGTATCTGATAATGGTCATCCTCAAGAAGATATTTGATTTTCCTCCCATTTATCCCCCCTTGATCATTGATATATCTGAAATAGTTCCTGTGTCCTTTTGCAATCATCCGAAACATTATGGCTGCCGAACCTGTTTGATCAGCTATGCTCCCTATTTTAATAGTGTCCTGTGTTATTCCTTGAATCCCTTTTGCAAAACCGACGGATACACCCCCAGGGGCCAGAAGGATTGAAAATAATAATCCGACTATATATCTTACTATTTTTAATTTCACAGTATTATCTATCCGAATCATCGACAATGTACTACCGATGTACGACTTTCTCAGATTCTTCCATCTTATTACTATGGCACTGCTCGCTGAGGTAAGGATTTATGCCAACTTTTCAAAGACTTCCTGTTGGAGTAATACAGGGCAGGATTTTAGGTTACCCATCTGGATGAAACTCAAAATAACCGTCTTCAACATGTGTGCTTGGATTCAGGTGTATATCTTTATGTACCATCAGGTACTCACTAAGATTTAAGAAACCTTCTCTCTTGTGGAGTGTCCCTATGAGGCGCACTCCACATGCTTTACTCTGTTTCCATTCTGTCGTGAGTTACTGTCTTTTTCATCCAACATCACAGGTTTTTACTTTATATTTTCCGTGTATTTTATCCTTCTCTCATGAAGGTTGATCCCAAGAGTGAGTTCCTTAAAATACCTGGAGCAAATTCCAAATGGGTGAAAAGTGTATGGCTTGGTTAGGCAGTGCCCATCCATTTATGGCTATTTTCCGCAATCTCTGCTTCAGACTCAGATGTAAGGGCACATTGCAATGTGCCCCTACATACCCAATGTATTGCTGCGGTTAAAATCTTCATCTTCCTTGACCATGCAGAAAATATCTCATTTCTGGATGGACACTCGGTAAAGGGAAGGAGATTTTTTCATGTGAACCAGCCTGTTCGAAAAATCTACTTCAATGGTCTTTTCCATCCGGTAATCGGAATCAATATGCCTTTCTCCAAATCGCCTCTGTAAAACTTGCTCTCAACTCCTGCCTTATGACTCGTTTGTGTATATGTAACCGGAGCACTCAAACCACCGGTTTTAAAATTTTTCAATGTTTCAAGGGAGTTTACAAAAGACTCGTTATCTAAGTCTTTGCCTGCTCGTTTCATCCCTTCCGCAAAGATCGTCCCATTTTGCCAACCCTGAGTATAAAACTTGGAACGGTATGGCTTTTCACTCCCCGGCTTATACCTCAATGTAACTTTCCTTAACTCTTTCATCCCTGGGGTATCGTCATACCATGAACTCAGAGTATGGGCTGCAATGTAACCTTCTGCCCCTTTCTTGGCCCCGGTTATAATAGCTTCATCGCAGGCATAGTAAAAACCGATGAAGTTGGTCTTGAAAGCGAACTTCCTCGAGTCCCTCAAAATACTGATAGCAGATCCTACATCCTCAATCAGAATGACAAAATCGGGGCTTAACCTTTTCATTTGAAGAACCTGAGATGTGGTGTCCAGAGCTGCTAATCCCACAACTGTTTCACCGACCAGCTTGAGTCCATACGATGCGGCCGAAGCTCTGGCTGCGGCCAGGTTTGTCTTGCCGAATTCCAGATCCGGATATACAGCAACTATCCTTGGATTTTTTGACTTCAAATCCTTTATTATATAATCGAATATGACCTTTATCTGGTCTTCATATGTTGCTCCAGGATTAAATATATATCGTCTGAATGGATTGATCATCTTCTCAGCCAGACTGCCCACCATGACTGGTACTTTCTCCTTTTGCACCTGTGAAAAAAGGGCCATGGCCTGCCCGGTCCCGCCAAGGAACATCAGGGCAAGGACTTTGTCTTTATAAAGAAGTTTTTTAAACGCCGCTATTGAACCGGGTATTGTGTATCTGTCATCCTCAACGAGAACTTTCACGTTCCTTCCGTTGATACCCCCCTGGTCGTTGATATACCTGAAGTAATTCCTGAGAGCTTCAGTATAAGGAATTCCAACAAAAGCAGCAGGGCCTGTCTGGTCGATTATTATCCCCACCTTTACTTCACTGTCGGTAACCCCTCTTGCTCCATCTGCTTTCAAAGGAAAGGTTGTGGAAAACAAAAAAACAAAAAATAGTAGAACAATCAGATGATACCCTCTCATTAATGTATTCTTTTCCATTGTCATCTCCTTTCAATATCTTATTAAGTCCTTGGTCTGATAATACATTCCATCATCAGCGATCAGACTTAAAATAAATAAACTTAACAAAGACTCTGGTTGTTGTCAATGGGTTTATTTGGCAGATGTCATTTTCACAGTTAACATAATGAAATTACTATGAATACATATCTGAAAGGCAGTAACAATACCTTAACTCGAAGCACGAAATCCGAAACAAATACGAATGACCCAAATCCATAATTCAAAACATGCCGCAATACTCAAACCTAAGTTGAGCGATTCTTTCCGTCACGAGAGGTTGTAGGTTGCAGAATATGGAGTAAAAAACGATTCGAATCGAACGAAAGTGAAGCCACCCCTTCAGTGAGTTCGATTTGAATTGTTTTTTGCTTCAGATTCAGTGAGATACAACCTTGCAGTAGGAAAGAATCGCTTAACTTCGGTCAAACATTGCGTGAATAATTGGTATGGTTTTGGTCATTTGACATTCGTGTTTAGATATTTTTTCGAGTTTCGATATTCGGATTTCGAATTTAAATTCTGATTTCGACAGGTCAAACTCTTTAATATATCCATAAATTTGCATCTCTTTTTAACATCACCTGAGGGGGAATTTGACTTGACTGGGAGTCTGGTTGAATATAGTATATCAATACAGAATAGAAAAGTCAGATTTTCGTAAATACTCAACCGTTTGAGAAATTTTGCAAAGAGGATATGCCGGTGCCTTTCACACCTTCATACATTAAATTGCATCAGACTGGTGAGCTGCTGAAGAGAATAAATGCCCTGCATGAAATCCTTGAGGAATGCAGATTGTGTCCCAGATCATGCGGTGTAAACCGCCTGAAGGGTGAGTTGGGGATTTGTGAAGGTGGGGCAGAGTTGATGGTCTCAAGCGCCTCTCCCCATTTTGGGGAAGAACCGCCGTTGGTGGGATTTCATGGGTCAGGGACGATCTTTTTGACCCATTGTAATTTGAGGTGCGTCTTTTGCCAGAATTACGATATCAGTCATATGGGAAGGGGACATGTGACCACCTTATCTGATATGGCAAAGTGCATGTTGAAGCTGCAGAATATGGGGTGTCACAATATCAATTTTGTGACCCCCACCCACTATGTTCCACAGATCGTGGCTTCATTGCCCAAAGCAATAGAATCGGGTCTTCGTATTCCTCTGGTCTTCAACTGCGGAGGGTACGAATCCTTAGAGGTAATTGAGCTTCTAGACGGTATTATGGATATATACATGCCTGATGTAAAGTATGCTGATGAAAGCATTGCAAAGAAATATTCAAACACACCTGACTACCCTGAAATAATTAGAGAAGTGCTTTTGGAAATGTATCGTCAAGTGGGTGATCTCAAGACAAACCGAGAGGGAATTGCCGAAAGAGGACTCCTGATACGGCATTTGGTAATGCCTGAGGGTCTTTCAGGCACGAAAGCCCTCATGGAATTTATCGGTTATCGAGTATCTCAGGACTCCTACGTCAATATCATGGCCCAATACCGTCCCATGTACAGAGCCGATGAATTTCCTGAACTCAGTCGCCGAATTACGGGTCAGGAATACCGAGAAGCAATAGAAATTGCCAAAGAAGCAGGGCTTCACAGGGGGTTTTGAGGGTGTCAGGTTTCAGTATTCAGGTATAAGATCTTTCGTATGTCGTTTCTGAAACCTGAAACCAAAAAGCCGTATGACAGGAAAGTTCCATGGCTCAACACTCTTTTTCTTGTTGTCTGTCATGTCATACATCCGAAACTACACCTTAAACTTGTTCATCATCTCCTTGAGCTGCACTGCAAGCGTGGAGAGTTCCTCAGCCTTTAAATTCACAAGAGAACTGCTGTTGGACATTTCACCCGCAGCCTGGCTCACCTCGGAGATGTCTCTTGCTATGTTCTCGGAAACAGTGGAACTATGTGTGGCCTTCTCTGTTACCTCTTGAACGCCGCGGGATGCCTGAGACACACTGTCTGCAATATCCTTTGTGGTGACTGATTGCTCTTCAACTGCAGTGGCAATTGTAGTGACAATTTCATTGACATCGGTTATAACTCTCGAAATCTGCCCGATCTCGGTTACTGTTTCTGCAGTGGAACCCTGAATCCCATCAATCTTCTCCTTTATTTCACCAGTGGCCTCAGCGGTCTGTTTTGCAAGTTCCTTAATCTCATTAGCTACCACTGCAAAGCCTTTTCCTGCCTCTCCTGCACGGGCCGCCTCAATGGTTGCATTCAAGGCCAAAAGGTTGGTCTGATCGGATATATCAGTAATGGTCTCTGTCACTTTGCTTATGTCATCGGCTGCTTTTCCCAGTTCTCCCACTTTCTCAGATGCAGTCTTGGATTGAGAGACAGCTTCAGCTGTGATTCCACGACCCTTTTCCGAATTCTGAGCGATCTCGGAAATGGTGCTTGTCATCTCCTCTGCAGCCGTTGCAATCATGCTCACATTGGTTGAGGTCTCTTCCATGGCCGATGCCACTGAGTTCATATTGGAACTCATTTCCTCTGCCGCAGTACTCACTCGCTCTGTCTGAACACCCTGCTTTTCCGAACCTGCGGCAATCAAAGATGCAGTGGTGGAGAACTCTTCGGCTGATGAATTCACTTGAGTTGTGATCCGGGCAACGTTGCCTATTATCTCCCGAAGATTATTGATGAATGTATTGAACCATCTGGCAAGATCACCGATCTCATCTTTGGATTTGACCTCAATGGTCCTGGTGAGATCTCCTTCGCCTTCTGCTATGTCCTTCAGCATAGTCACTACTTTTGTGACAGGTTTCACCACAAGGTTTGCAGATATGAATCCTATAAGGCCACCCACAACACATGTGAAGATGATTATACCGACGATCATCTTGGTGGTGTACCCGATATTCTTTTCCACAGCGGTTCTGGATTCATTCATATCAGCCCAGCCATAACCGGACATCTCCCCTGCGAGACCGACAATCTGAGGCGCGAGGGGGAGGATTGTCTTGGTGATCTCCTCATTCATCTTCAATGATACTGCAACCAAGCCTTCAAAAGCATCCGTATAGTCCTCTATGGCATACATTGTGTCTTCAAATGGTTTTGTACTGAGCTTTGCCATCTCCTCCAGAACTCCATTCAAGACCCCAGTTGCCCTGTCTGAATAGGTGGTATCATAATCCACTAAAAATCCATTGATGTCTGCATTGGCAAACATAAAGTTTTTTAATGACTCCTGAGCTACGGTAAATCCAGTATCATCGTCCCTGCTAGACTTGATCAGATCATGAAGCATTGCCTCTATTTCCCTGGCCTCAGAGAAGAGAGCCTTTTTATTATCATCTCTTGCTTTTATCCGTATCACCACTTTACTGAACTTGTCTATGTAGTCACGAGCCGTGGCCTCTATCTTCTTCAAAACTCCGGTTCTCTTGTCACCCGTCACTTCTTTCGTTGCTTTTTCAAAGAGTGCATTGACTTGCTTTATGTGTTTCTCCGCTTCCTGTTTGTCTTCATCCTTATTTCTGGCGATAAACTTCTCCACAGATGTTCTCATGGAGAGTATCTCCGATCCTATTTCACTGGCAAGCTTCACACCACTCGCCACTTCTCCTGTGAGGTACTTCACCTGTTTTCCCAGGGTGAGAAACTGAAAGATGGATATGCCGCCCACCACAACCATCAAGAGAATAATGACTGCATATCCCCCGAGAATTTTATTTCGCAAGTTCATTTTGAAGTTCATTTTGAACATAATTTCGTACCTCCATAATGGAAGACCGGCAGGCAATCTCTATTGTCTGCCGGTCTGTCTTCCCTTTTCATTAAAATCTTGCTTCAATCAGAAAATATGCGTTCGTCACATCCTGGTCTATTTCTGAAGGTGTTCCATAGTAGCTTCCGCTCCCTGAGTAATCGTAATGGATCATGGTATAGCCGACCCTCGCAGAGAGATATCTACTGAAAGGTTGGATGTAGTAAATATCCCATGCATCACCTCTGGTATCAAGTTTGTGCAAAGTATCTTCTGCAGCCAAACTCATTCCTACCCAATACTTGGATCCTTTATTGTATTCGACACCAAACTTCGGTTCATTGAGACCCTTGAATGGCAGGTTGGCCCTCACACCCAGTTGGAATGCAGTGCCGGTTCTATCGGATGTTCCGTCATCATTCAATATCCCAACAGGATATGGGGCAGGAGCGCCTGTGTCATATATTGCCAAATCATCCGCTTTTGTCTTGATAATACTGTATCCTAAAAACCAGTCAAACAAAGATCCCATAAACCTCTTGGATTCAAGGAAAAATGTATACTTGTGGAAACTTCCGATGGATTCAGGCAGACTTATTGGCGTCAATCCCAGAGATGTCAGATCCGGACTCCTCATTTCAGGAACATAAATATAATTCAAAATGAAGAGAGTCCCATCCATGGCACCGGGAAATCCAGTTTCAAATTGAAGCAGATAGACGTCCATGCCTTCTATTCCCAGTGCGTTGTCCATATAAATCTGGTCGTCATTGTCGTGAACTGTTCTCGTATAGATAAGCTTGGCAGAAGAACTCGGTAGTGTGGTAATACCCTCTAACCCGTAAGACAAAGCGATTCCATCTGCCTCCACATCATAAGCCAGACTTGGATATGTGGATTTTCTTGGTGTATCTTCCCTGAGATCAGTAGGAAGTCCATCAGTGAAGGGGAGCCTTCCAAAACTCAGAGCCAATGGTGTTTCCCCAAAGAAATAATCAATATAAGCTCTCTCTACCCTTACAGTTGTATCGGTCTGGATTCTGCTTGCATTCATAGAACTCAGGGTTGGATAGGAAGGTATATCATTGTCCCCCCAGTTCGTAAAAACAACCAACCTTCCACGGAATATCATATTCTCACTGACATCTGCCTTAAGATTCAGTCTGAACCTGTTGCTGGGCAATTGATCAACACTGTCAGTCTGTTCGGTGTCGTTATCATCAAAATGAAACCAGTCAAACCGTGTCCGCAACTCTGCGCCAAGACTGATCCTGTCCACCAGAGTCCGTGTTTCAACCTGATCCAAACGCTGATTCAGCTCTTCTATGTCCCCTTCAAGTGTATTTACCTGTTCAATCAATTCTCCCCTGGTTGGTGATTCATTCGCTGCAGCTTTACTCACTTCCGTCGAGTAAAATAGTATTGTCCCGACCAAAAAGAAGGCCAAGACAAATGACGGTATCACTTTCATTGTTGCTTTCATTCTTCTCTTCTCCTTTCTCATTCATTCGAGCAGCTTTTACCGGAGACCAACGGCTTCAGGCTGATCCGAGTCGGCTGCATGATCGATTAGATATTTCTTTACCGCATTTAGATCTGCTTCAGACAGTACTGAGCTTATGTCTTTCTTTCTCTGGTGTTTGTTCCTACCAAAGAATCTCTCCCATTGGGATGAAGCGTACTTTGTGGGAGCAAATACCGGCGCTTCTCCCCCACTTCTATGGCAACTGCCGCACTTCTTAATGAATACATCTTTGCCATCGGAAGCATGAGAGAATGCTGTAAGTGTCCCTGCGATGAACCCAACCGCCAGAGATAAAATAAGTAGCTTTTTCACTTTTCATTCTCCTTTCCGAGTTTACACATTATTTTTAAAACTTGTCTTTGTCCAATTCCAACGAACAACGCTGCGAACAAAACCCTTTCCTATTTTCATACCTCCTTTCTCATTGATTTATTACAAAAGACAGTTCACGTCGTCTTTTTAACGTTTCCTGGGAATGAGTGTACATGAATTCAGTCAATTATTTTTATTTCGTCCCAAACACACCCATATTTTTGCTTCGATTGGGGACTGTTACGAATAAAAATGATAGGA
>JAXHSZ010000417.1:0-3926 GCA_034190725.1 Thermodesulfobacteriota bacterium | reverse complement strand
TATTAATAATAGAAGATGAAGAATATTTAAGGGATCTGTATTCTGAGATCTTGAATGATTACATTGTCGAATGCGTCAAAGATGGATTTGATGCTTTAGGGAAAGAGATAAAGTATGATTTGTACATCGTGGATATCGGTCTTCCCGGCATGGATGGTTTAAAGACCATTGAGAAACTTAAAGAAATATATGGTAATCATATCAAGACGATAGTCGTCACAGGTTATGATATTTTAGAGTATACAAAAAGACTTAAACGGTGTAATCCAAACATGGTTTTACATAAGCCCTTTAAAATCTTGGATCTTGTAGGAGCAGTGGATACGGTATTGAACAACAAAGGCTAATCAGGAAAAATCTTTCCTGGATTCAGAATATTATTGGGATCGAATACACACTTAATTTTTTTCATTACGGCAATCCCCAGATCTCCTAATTCCATTTTCAAATAGGGAGCCTTGGTAATGCCAATCCCATGCTCCCCGGATAAAGTTCCTCCTAAGTCCAAGGTAGCCTGGAATATTTCCTGAACGGCTTTGTTGGCCTTATTGACTTCTTCCTCTTTACTTTTATCTATTATGATATTCACATGGATATTCCCGTCGCCTGCATGTCCGAAATTAGCGATTTGTAATTCTAATTTCTTCCCAACATCATGTAACTTCCTCAATATATCTGGAATCTTACTGCGAGGGACTGTAATGTCTTCATTGATCTTTGTAGGGTTCATTTTTAAAAGAGAAGGAGATATGGCCCTTCGCGCCATCCATAGATATTCTTCGCTCTCTTTGTCTTTTGCGATTTCCACCCTGCTTGCCCCTGATTGAATGCAAATATCCCGAATCAACAAAGCATCCTTATCTACTCCATCGTGATCTCCGTCTATTTCCAAAAGCAGAACCGCATCTGCGTCAACAGGTAATCCAATCTTGAGGAAATCTTCTACACATGCGATAGCAAAATGATCCATGAATTCGAGGGCTGTGGGAATTATCTTTGAAACAATAATCCGTGTGACGGTCTTTGCTGCGTCTTCAAGTCTGGGATAGATTGCTAAAAGTGTCTTCTTCGCAGCAGGCATGGGCAGCAATCTCACTATTATTTTGGTAATAACCCCAAGGGTACCTTCTGAACCGACCATGAGTTTCGTAAGGTCATACCCAACTACACCTTTCACGGTCCGAACCCCGGTCGATAGAATCTCTCCTGTAGGCAGAACTACCTCCAGACCGATGACATAATCCTTCGTTACACCGTATTTCACGGCTCTCGGGCCTCCTGCACATTCTGCTACATTCCCACCAAGAGTTGAAAACTTCAGGCTGGCCGGATCAGGGGGGTAAAATAATCCGAACCTCTCCACTTCCTTCTGAAAATCACCTGTGACTACCCCAGGTTCCACTAAAGAGATGAGGTTTTCAGTGTCTATCTCAAGAATCCTATTAAATCTGGTCATAACCAGAACCAAACCACCCTTTACCGGAATGCTTCCTCCGGTAAATCCTGAACCTGCTCCCCTTGGCACAACCGGAAACCTTTCTTTGTTGGCGAGTTTTAGGATCTCAGAGATCTCTTGGACATCACCGGGGAAAACAACAAGGTCTGGAAGAGATTTCCGGTTGGTGGCATCATAACTGTAACATATCCTTTCTTCCAACTCAGTGTGAACATATTCCTTTCCCACTATCTTCTCTATTGTATTGATTACTTTTTCTTCCATCATTTTAAGCGAATTTTTTCAGAATGACTTCCCAGAAATTTTGCGGCCTATGCGGTTACGCAGGATTGTGGTAAGTGCCGGCTGGTTGTTTTATTTTCTCTGTAATATTTTAGCAAATGACCCTGGCGCTTTGCTTCAGGGTTATGCATGAAAGAAACTTGCTGTGAGTTTCGAGTTTCTTAGGAGCTTTTTGAAAAGGGACGCTTAAACGGCAATCATATTTTAATCCGTGGAAGAACGCTTCCACCATCAGGGATGACATATGTGGAAGGATTTTTCCCCAATATTTCATGTGCAATGAGAAGCCCCTGTTCCAACGATTTTACAGGAATCATCGACATCTTTCGTACATGCTCGTCAGCAAGCTCCGAGATCAAGACGACCGTAACTTTTTTTGCCTTCATTAAAGTAGAGTATGCAGTCTGTCCGTTGATCTCAAAACGCTGCCTCAGTGCTTTTTCAAAATCCATGAGATTTTCATATTGAAACCAGTCAAAGAAAGTCGCATTACCGAGACCATCTGAGCATTCTGCCAGGACGATCATAACACCGCCGTCTTTCAGTGCATCTATTGCATGGTCAATGCTTTTATGTGCTTGGATAAAATTGATATCTTTGGGGAATCCACCGCAGCTCACAATGACCATGTCGGCTTTTTCATTGAGTGTCTGGCTGAAATTTTTCAGAAGGGAGTTGCAACCATCTTGATGAGCAGCTATATAATCTCCTGCAATTACTTGAATTATCTCTTTTTTTGTGGACAGGATCGTGTTAAGGAGAAAGGCAGGGTGAAGAAGCTTGCAGGCCTGTAGCATGGCCTCATGAAACGGATTTCCATCCAGAATACCTGTCCTTGCCCTTGGGTGTTTCCCCCCCACCTCCGGTGGGTTTAAAACAAGCATATGTGAATTGAGACAGTTATCAAAAGAAGAAACACCGGGCAGGATACTCTTTCTCCCTCCTCCGAAACCTGCCAGGTAATGGAAAGTAATTGTTCCCGTCAGTATGACTTTATCGGCCTCTGCTACCAGACTGTTCACAAATACTTCTGTGCCTTCATCCGTTCTGCCCAAAGAGGTAAGGATCTCCGGATCAAAGGCATTATGGTCATAGACCTTGACCCTCTCATAGGCCTCATCTCCTACGATCATCCTCTGTTCCTGTGGAGATTGCTGTCTATGGATCCCCAGAGAGAATACTATCCTGATATCCTCATCCATGACACCAATGGTATTCAATCTGTTTATCATAACAGGGAGATACAGGTGACTTCCTGTGTAACGGGTGATGTCGGAGACGACTATGGATATTGTATCACCTCTCCGAAATAAAGAATCGAATCCAGGACCATGCATGGGGGTGTCCAATGCAGATTCAATAAGTCCTCCTGTGTCAGGGGGGACAGGGATGTCAGACGGTTTAATAATACCCAGCAGATTATCGGGAGATATCCTCAAAGGGAGAATCTTCTTGCCGTATTTCAGATCCACAAGGAATTCTTTCATCAGTTCACTTTTCTTCCCAGAATCCATGTAATCGCTTTCTCGATAATCCTCGGCTCCCCTTCTTGGAGAGTACGGACATCGAAGAGAAGGCGGTCATTCTCTATCCTCGCAATAATAGGTGGATTATATCTTCTGAACTTCTCTTCTAAATGTTCAACAGAGAGATTCATAGGTTTTAGAGCGATGATTTTGGTCGGGAGATCTTGTAAAGGAAGTGCTCCACCACCTGCCCGCGAATTATCATTCCATATCTCTATTTCCAGGTTGCCGGCGTTCACTTTCTTCAATCTTCGATACAGACTCTTTGCTCTCCGTTCAATTTCCTCGGCAGGGAGTGTCAGCATTCTGAGTGTGGGGATCTTTTCTATGGCTGCGTCGCCCTCCATGTAAATACGGAGAGTACTTTCCATGGCTGCCAGCGTGAGTTTGTCGATTCGAAGAGCACGGTTGAGAGGATTCTTCTTGATTTTCCCTACAACCTCTTTACTTCCCAGAATTATGCCTCCCTGGGGACCTCCCAAAAGTTTGTCCCCGCTGAAAGTGACAACATCAACACCGGTTTTGACGGCATCCTGGACAGTGGGTTCTTGAGACAAGCCGAATTTACTCAGGTCAATGAAACAGCCGCTGCCGAGGTCCTCCATTACCGGGAGGGAGTGTTCCCGCCCCAGTTCCACAAGTTCTTCAAGCTTGACCTCAGA
>JAXHSZ010000416.1:0-2027 GCA_034190725.1 Thermodesulfobacteriota bacterium | reverse complement strand
TTTTCCAGCACATCATCAGTCAATTCCAGTGCAGTTTCAGCTTCCTTCTTACTCTTGCACAGGACGACGAAATCATCTGAATATCTCACAAGCCTGTATCCAGAGTTCAACAAAGTCTCATCCAATTCATCCAGAAATAGGTTCGCCAGAATCGGCGATATCGGCGAACCTTGAGGTATTCCCTTTGTAAGCCGGTAAACTTTTTCGCCGTCCCAAACATGATTCGTAATCCATCTCTCTATGAGATGGATTACGTCTGTATCCGACAACACTTTTGTTACTTTCCCCATTAAGAGTTGGTGGTCTACATTGTCAAAGAATGCCTCAATATCAACCTCGACGACATATTGATATCCTTGGTCTCTATACTCTCTAATCTGCAACGCGGCCTGTTTCACGGAGCGACCTTTTCGATACGCAAAGCTGCATTGTTCAAACTCCTGCTCAAAAAGAGGCTCCACAACATTCAGAACAGCGGTTTGGATCAACCTGTCTCGAACAGCAGGGATTGAGAGGGGACGGGGGCCTCCAGACGGTTTTTCTACCAATAGCCTTAATAGAGGAAGCGGTGAATAGCATCTGTCCGTGATCTCCGATACCAAAGCCGACATATTCCTTTTTGGTGTTTTTTCAAATGCCTCAATGCTCACACCATCAACACCAGGACACCCATGATTATCCTTCACTCTTTGCCATGCTTTCATAAGGTTGGAAAAATCCAAAACGGAATCAATCATTTGTCCCCTCTCAATTACCTGTTTGAATCTCATTTTGATTTATCTATTTTCCTCAAGTTCAGAATTTTGTTTTCAAATTGTCTTTGACAGTATGTTTCCCAATCCATGAAACGTAATGTATCCTCCATTAAACCTTTCATCCACTTATAATATGATTCTACGTCTTGATGAAATACTTTCCACCCTCTGAGAACCATTCGGATTTCCACTGGAATGGCTACTATCCATAGGTTTTTAAAGCCTTTGGGTGCACGCATCCATTCTATTGCCTTTCTAAAGTGCGTACCTCCTTTCACTAAGGACCAGTGAGGTAAAATTTTAAAAGTGAGAGATCCGAACTTTGATGCTAAAACGATATCCTTATAATTGCAATTGTCGTCTTGAGCAGATGCTGTATTTTTTGCCTTAAACATGAACTCATTTGGAATCAAGTACCTGGGCAGTGTCCTTCTCTCTTGAGGCGATTTTGCGAGAAACATATTCCCATTAAAGGGTGTTGGAAGTTCAGACAGATCTACATGTTTCTGATTAAACTTCCAAGCCAAAGCTCTGTATTCTGCATGATAAAACACGGCAGAAGTCATTGTATGCTCACCATATCTGTTGATTAATGCAAGAAGCAATGCCTGCACCAATTCCACTATCACATCTCCAAGGTATGTGCCCGGCTTTGTCTTTTCCTTAAACTCATCCGGTTTTTGAGGCCAATTCTCTAAAAATCTCTTCAGTAAAACCTTATTTATTGTTCGTTGAAAGTACTGCTGTGCGTATGTTGTGGGTTGATATCCTTTGATAATCCTAATATCTCCTTCCTCGTTTGCCACCTGAAATGGCAGTAGCAGAACAAACTCTTGCTCTTCCACCGCCTTCCTGCAATACACATACAGCAGACCTGCAATGATAGCCGAGACGGAAAGTGCGACTGATGAAACGACAAATATAAACTGTGAAGAGGTCTCCTTCGGCCAGAAGTATGAGAACAGGGCACCTGTAGCTGTGCTCATCAATGAAGCAACGATGACTGCGATGATGAGGAATTCAGATACTTCTCTGCGACGGGCTTGAATTTGTTCCAGTAGTGAATCATTCTTTATCATAAACAAGTTTCTCCTCCAACAAGTATGACAATCTACCAAAACCCAGAGACCAGAGTTCCTTAAAGCTGTATCCCTGGTCCACGGGCTGCTCTAATTGAGAACAAACGTCTTCGGTCAGGTAACAAAGTATGATTTTGTCGCCCATAAACTGATAGAAGAACATACAATCTGACAGATTATATGTGGTGTGGAT
>JAXHSZ010000415.1:0-6800 GCA_034190725.1 Thermodesulfobacteriota bacterium | reverse complement strand
CATTGATCCAAAAATCAATTTTTTGATCTCTCTTCTCCTTTGCGATTATCTATTATCAACTTCTTTGCCCTGCTTTTGCTGCGAAGCGTTCCCATGCTCACAAGATCAATTTCAGGCCATGACAACATTCCTTGATCAATGTTCTTTTGAAGAAGATGATTTTTCAACACTCTCTTTGTTATCTCTTTCTCAATCCCAAGGTCCTCTTCGGCTGTTTCCACTCGAAATGTGATACGGTCCATGTTCTCTTTTTTGGACATGACTACCTGATAATCCACAACTTCTGGCACACAATATATCTCATCATCAAAAAACGATGGATGGATGATGTCTTTGTTCCCTAGAGTCACAAATGATCTCTTTTTTGTCACCGGTGCCCCTATTCTCTTCAGGGTAACTGCACCACAGGGACAAGGTTTCTTGAGCACCCTTGTTATATCATGTGTTCTATAGCGTATCAAGGGAGTTCCTTCTCTGGTCAATGTTGTAAACACAAGCTCACCTTCCGAATCACCCTCTATGAGTTCCCCGGTGCTCGGATCGATTGTCTCCAACAAAAGGTCCGCTTCGTTGAAATGGTACCCATCATGGGCATGACACTCCACAGACACTCCAAGGCCCATTTCAGTCATTCCGTAATGGCCGTGAATTTCGCAGTTCCAAATGTCTTGCAGTTTCTTTCTCATGGCGCTTGATACATGTTCCGAGGTGAGAAAGAGCGTCTGTACCCCCAGGTTCTGTAGACGGCTTTTTTGTGTATACCCCATGGTAATTCTGTGAATGCGGGACGGAGAGGTGAATATCACCTTGGGGCGATGTTGTTCAATCATTTGTATGCATTCTTCAGGCGATACATTGATATCACAAATCACAGGAATACCGCCCATTTTACTCACACCCTTGGATAACAGGTCCGACTGACTGTTTGGACGGCCGCCTGGAAGAATCAATAGTATGGTGTCATTCCTCTCAGATACAGTACGCATCCCGGCGGACATGAAATCAATCATCTTATCAATATCATGCTGTGTGCATACTACTCTTTTCGGTTTCCCTTCAGTTCCCGACGTGTCGAACAGATACTCCTGAGCAAATTCTTTCAGAGAAACGCACACAAACTTATGAGGGATTTGTGCCAGATCGTCCGGCTCAGTGAGCGGCAGTTTTACAAAATCATTCATGTTCCTGATATCATTGGGAGTGATCCCTGTCTCGGCAAAGACTTCTTTGTAGTACCTGCTTTTCTGAAAAGCATAGTCAAGTATTCTTTTTAGCTTGAAAAACTGAAACTCTTCAATATGGGATCTGGTTATATGTGAGAGATCCTTGAAACACTCTCGACCGCCTAATTCAGGATTATCCGTTGTGGTTTGCCGAACTTTTTCATGAAGCCACGTTTCCACATAACATGTTTTCATTCCCGTCTCCAATATAGAGTCTCTTTCCATTCGCATTTGTCAGGTACAATGCGCAAAATGGTATTATTTTTCTTTTCGAAGTAACAACATGACCGCAACACCCTTTGAGTCTTTGCAGATCAATATTCCAAACATCTTGAAACGGCATACAGGTGATGGTCAGACCGTGTGTGAATATCCGCCTGAAAATCTGCTCCGTAACCGGTTTGGAAATCGGCTCCGAATTTCCACAGCATGATCCTGTTAAAGGTTCCATCTGTTCATCATGAAATCGCCAGTATATGGACATGAATCGTCGAGAGCTCTCCACCGTAGCCTCAAGCCCGCGTTGTTGGGATTCCATCCGATCTGTTCGATTGTTGAGCGGGTTCATTCTTCCGTCTTTTCGTAAAATAAATAAACCGGAAAAGGAACAATGAGATCCTTTTACACCGCGTGGTAAAAAGTCTTCCGGTTTCAGCTCTCCTTCCGTTTGCTCACAGAGAGCATGTAACACATCAGGAATTGTGATCCTGTCCTTATCCAGGGGTACATCAGGATATCGTCCCAAGTAACTCACCGGTTGAAAGTGTATCCCCTTTACACAAGGGATTCGATCTTTTGCGAATCGAACAATATCGCCCAATTGATGATCATTGATCTTTGGAATCAGCACGGGGACAAGAACCACACCAATCCTCTCTTGAGCACAATGATCAATCGCCTGAACCTTCGTTTCCAGGAGATTCTTGCCACGAAGAGAACGATAGACATCATCGTTTACTCCGTCAAACTGAAGGTAGACAGCGCTTAATCCCGTTTCTTTTAAACTGTGGAGATATTCAGAATCTTGTGCTAATCGTATGCCGTTGGTGTTCAAAAGAATATGATCAAAACCCATTTCACGACCCAGAGCGATAATCTCCGGTAAATCGTCGCGTAGAGTAGGCTCTCCTCCGCTGAGTTGGATTGTACATGGACCCACTGTGTCGAAAACAATTCTATACATCTCTTTTAATGTATTCACGTCGGGTTCATATGACGAACCGTTTCCCGAATTTGCAAAACAGATTGGACACTTCAAGTTGCATTCGGAGGTGACCTCCATCACCATTGTACAGGCATTCACCTTATGAGAAGGGCATAAGCCGCAGTCATAGGGACAACCTCTTTCTGTAGACGTAAGTGTTTCAGTGGGATGGCACCCATCATTTCCGAATTCCTCCCAGTCTGTGTAACTTTTTGCATCTCCTCGCCAGATGAGGACCTTGAAAACGCCGTGAAGGGAGCATCTTTTTTTAAGGTAGATATTCCCGTCCTCTTCCACCTTATGAGCCGGAATCCTGGACATGCATTCAGGGCAGAGGCTTTGTGTCTCTCCTATTATCTTCTCCATGCAGAATTTGCTCCTTTGTAGCTGTAATCAGGGCGTAGCCAATGCTGCCTTTTTTTTCGGGTATTCGATGTTCATGTACAGGAACGATGCTGTCATATTTATCACAAGTACATGCAATTTTCTTCAACAATGTATCCGTTCGACCAAAGCGGAGTCTCATACGAAACAACGTTTCCTTGAGGGCCAGAGAGCAATCTTCTGTGAACAAGTTGTGAAATCCGGCCTTTTGAAAGAGTTTCTTATATCCATCAATAGTTTCAGCATTATCAACACACGGAAATGAAGCAAATGAACCGTTGGAAAGAGGAGATGCTTTCCCGGACGTTTTGATAACCTTGCCATCTCTTGTGATAAGGTCGGTAATGGTGAATATTCCGCCGGGTTTTAAAACACGCCGGACCTCATCCAAAACCCGCTTCTTGTCGGAAACCAGGGAAATGGAACACTCACTCAATGCTACATCAAAGCTGTTGGCGCAGAAAGGCAATATCTGACAATCCGCTGCGATAAATGTTGTTCTTTCAGCCAGGTTTTCATCTTCAGCCTTCTCTCTTGCCGAAGCGAGTTGAATCGGTGATATATCGATACCAGTGACGGAACATCCATAATGCCGGGCAAAGAATAAAGACGAAATGCCTTTACCGCAGCCGATTTCCAGGACCTTTGAACCCGGCTTCACCAGAGTAACTTCTGCAAGCCTTTGCGTGAGTTTCAACCCACCGGGGTGTAAGGTATCTTCTAAAACCTGGTCCAGCCCACACCGGCAACATGTATTATTCATGGTTTTCTTTAACCTCTTATTACTTACCAGACAGTCTAAAGTTCCTTTAATAGTTTGAAATTATAAGAAATGGAAGACTAACCACGTCATTCCGGCGAAAGCCGGAATCCAGTGTCTTTTCAAAACGTTCCGCGATCTGGATGCCGGATCAAGTCCGGCATGACGAGAGAACTTTGGACTCTCAAGTTACTTGTAACTCAACTCCGCTTCTGCCGGGAACACCTTGTTTATTACAGTCTCCTCCAACAAATATTTCATTTCGCACTTTGGACATTTTATCCCTTCAGCTTCGCCTTCAACACCTGAAAACTCTAATTCCACTATGGTTTCAACCATGTCCTCGTGGCACTTGAAACAACGCCATTGTAGCATATTCTGTCCTCCTTCAATAGTGCCCGAACGAAAACTGCTCTTTTTCTGAATTTCTGCATCAGACTCAGATGTAAGGGCACATTGCAATGTGCCTCTCCTTACTCAATGTATTCCTGCGGTTAAAATCTTCGTCTTCCTTGACCTTACAAAAAATATCTCAATTTAGGTATTAACATTAGATAATCTTAGAACGATGTCCCCAGGCATTGTGAACCTTGTACCCATCATCCGTAGGTGTATATTCCGCATAGATGACGGGTATATACTTTGATCTGGCCAGGAATCTATCACTTCCCTCTTGATAGAGCTTTTCCCCGGCTGTTTCACCTCTATGGATAACTATTTGCAGGTCCTCATCAGTGAGATACCTTTGCTCAATCAATTCATTGACCTTTTCGCTCTTTATCAGTTTGATTGCCTTATAGGCACCGAATACGTGCGAACTCATCTTTTTTCTCCTTCATGATTCCCCTTTAATATTCAATTACTCAATATGCTGAATAAGGAACAGATGAAATTGAAATCCATCATATTATAATCATATTTGTGTCAGATTTCTACAATCCGAAATTAAGATTTACAGGGATAGAGGTTCTCTTGCGGGGATTTAAATAGTGTCCGAACGAAAACTGTCTTTTTCGCCAATCTCTGCGTCAGAAAAAATTTTAATCCTCAAAATACTCAATGTATTCCTGTGGTTAAAATTTTGATCTTCCTTGACCTTAACAAAAAATCCTGGTTTTCGTTCAGACACTAAATACTGAAAATCAGAGAAAGATGATACCATGGGGAAAGAGCAAATGGGGTGACTTTTTTTCTGCTATCCCTAAAGTTTTCAATTTTGATCAATCGTATTAATTTAGCGCTATGAAATAGATAGCTGTCAACAAGCTTCAACGGCTGTTAAATTTTAATGCGTGTATTGTCTGAGCGTCTTAGTGAGCGTTATGAAAGAACAGGGAATTTCCTTACATTCTTATGTCTAAAATAGGTCGGAATGGAGAGTGTGAATTGAATATAGTAACAACTGTTCTTTCTTAACGCTCACTTGGATGCAAGTTTTACACGGACTAACATTTAACTGCCGTTGAAACGATTCTTTTCAAAAAGCTAAAATATTATGCTCAATCAGGTAAAAGTAATTTCCCAAAAATATGGGACTTTTTCATACCTTATAACCGTTTTCCTCTAATATTTTTGTCACTGTGCCATAAGTTTTAGCTACGATATTTGCACATATTTTTAAATCTGGTTTTTCCATTCCATCTTCCCCTAAAATATCTTCACATTGAATTCCACCGTATTTGATACCGATATTATCTCTGAACCATTCAACCAGATTTGAAACCATCAGCATAAATTTATCATTCTCATCTTCCTCATCCGATCCTTTGCCCGCAAAGAAAGCGATTAAACACGCTGCACCCGTTAAAACACCGCACGTTTCTCCGCTATACCCTAAACCATTGCACAAGCCAGCCATCGAGCGTATGAGATCAGAGTTCGTTTGGCCCTTAGATTCAAATGCAAGAAGAAAGAGTATCTGACTGCAACAATAGCCCTTTTGGGCAAGAGGGATCATTTTTCTTACAATCTCGAATGCCATTATTTTTATCCTCACACGATATTCCCTGAATGACTACTCAGCTTCTGAGGGACAAAGGCACAAGGTTGTCCCGCTTATCTTTTTCCAACTTCTTGATTGCCGTTGAAACCACTCTACTTAAAAAGATAAACCGTTGCAGTTTCACAAAGTCAGGGGTGAAAAGCTGAGTGTGGCGTACTTTTTAATTTTCTCAAATATTCCAACTGAAAGAATAGAGAATTCCAAAATATGAAAATTATACCACAAAATTTTTAATTTCTCGTAAAATTACAATTCTTTCAAGCTGTAAAAGTAAACCATAAGAGTAAAGTTAATTATTTTAGTATATATACAGTAACATCTATGATGTCAATCGAAATCTAAGGGAGCGGGAAAAAGGAAGTCAAAGAGACGAGGTTTTCAACAAAATAGGAGTGACTTTAGAAAATATTTTTTAAAACTAAGGCTGAGTCCAAAAGAAAGGAAGAGAAGTATAGTATTATGATTCTTGGTGTGCTCTATGAATGCAACAGACATCAAAAGACGCGGACTGATGAAGACGTTTCATTTTAAAAGTTGAAAGGAAGCAACATCCAGCACTGAAATCAAGTCTCCATCCCGATGAGTTCAGAAACCTGATAGTAAAATTGTCGCAGATCAAACCCCGATCAAGTTTTAAAAGGAAGCGAGACCATCTGAAATCCTAGCACCGAATTATGGTAAGCTATGCAGGACCCAAGGATTCAGGTCTTCTGGAGATGTTCATTGGAGTTTTGGCCGAAAACCCGAGCCTTCCAAGGTCACCCGGTGATTTGAGATCAAAAATCCTGATCATTCTCTATTGTTGCGGTGATTCAGATCAGTTCTTTTCGGCAGGTGTGCGGGCAATACCACTGTGAACTGAGCCCCATTCCCCGGCTCGGAGACTACGCGAATCTCACCATCGTATCGTTTGACGATGGCATAGCAGATTGAGAGCCCCAAACCTGTGCCCTGCTCAGTGGACTTGGTCGAGACGAAAGGGTCGAAGAGGCGGTCCCGAATAGCGTCATCAATACCAGGGCCATCATCCTTCACTGAGATCACAACCTTCCCATCATCCCTGAAGGTTTCCAGCCAGACATTGCCACCACCTTTTCTTTTACCACCCTTTCCTTCAAGAGCGTCGATTGCATTCTTTATGAGATTGAGGAAAATCTCCTGGAGTTGAGTATCGTCAATGGCGGCCAAGGGCAGGTCCTTCTGGTAGTTGCAATGAATAGTCACACT